>SMWY01000068.1 GCA_004356555.1 Candidatus Dadabacteria bacterium | reverse complement strand
CTTGAAGTTAGTATCGAAAAATCACCTTTAGAAAATCAGGGTAGTACTCCAGCTAAAAGTGCTATGCCAAAAATTGATTCGAGCGGTCGGTACACTGTTCAGATTGGGGCGTTTCAAGATCAAAGTCAGGCAAATAGGCTTCTGAACTCAATGAAATCAAAAGGCTATCCGGTTTTTATTAAACAAATGGAGTCTCCGGATAATAAGCGCTGGTATAGGGTAAGAGTTGGAACATTCTCTACTAGAGATGATGCCATTAGTTATGGTGATAAAATAAAAGAAAAAGAGGCCAGGATTAAGTCTGTATTTATTACCGTCAATAATTAGTAGTTCGGAAACCGCTAGCCTCTAGTCCTTGCCTGGTTACTCTAAAGCTGATATTGTTATCCCTAATCCGCAGTATTATTAAGGTATAGAACGGGCTTTCATAATGACTCAACCAGAAGAGATTACACAAAGGTCTAAAAACAAGCAGGAACCGCAATCATCAAAACTTTTAGGTAGCGGGATTAAAACCTGGTGGTTGCTACTCACGTTGCCTATAGAGGACTACCTACTGCAAATTAAGATTCATCCCAACATTCTAACTATTTCTACACTCTTGGTCGGAGCAATAACGGGTATGGCCTATCATTTCGGATGGATTTTTGTAGCAGGGATCCTGGTTCTGGGAGGCTCGACATTTGATATATTTGATGGGCGGGTTGCTAGGGCCCTAGGTATCAACAGCGAGAGCGGGGCTTTTTTTGATTCATGTCTGGACAGATTTTCAGAGGCGTTTATCTATGTAGGTATACTTAGTTTCTTCCAGGGAACTATTTTTTCATACATAGTATTTTTTATACTTGTATCTACAACTATGGTCAGTTACACACGGGCCCGGGCAGAGGGGCTTGGGGTAAAGTGTGAAGTAGGTATTATGCAGAGAACAGAAAGGGTGGTTTATCTTGGTGTTCTCTCGGTATTAAACTTTTTCGGCAACCAGATTGCAAGTGCCATGGGTTACCATCAGGACAACTATTTATTTAAGCTTGCATTGATACTTATCCTTGCTTTTTCCTCTTATACTGCTATTCAGAGAATGGTTCATGTTATGCGTACTTTAAAGAAAAGAGAGAGTGAAAACAACTCAGAGCCTGATACTGAGTCCCAGCCTGAAATTACCCAGTCTTAATACCTCCTAATTCGATCTTGCCATATTTGATAGTTCCTGAATTCTTAGGTATAAACTCATGGCCTAAGTATGTGAGTTCCTACGCTATAGGCGATAGTATCATTGGTATGTAAGTTGCTTAAATTACTTGCAATTTCTTCATATTAAGAAAGTTTTGGAGCAGTGAAGATATATAAATCAGGGAATCCTGATAACACTCTTCAGCGCATATGTTCTATGCTGATTAATAACAATTTACAGGTTCCGTTTCAATTTTTTTTCGAGTTAAAAATTAATGCCTAAACGTACAGATATTGAAACCATACTCATAATTGGCTCAGGGCCTATAGTAATAGGGCAAGCATGCGAGTTTGACTATTCCGGCACCCAAGCGTGTAAAGCACTTAAAGAAGAGGGTTACAGGATTGTTCTTGTAAATAGCAATCCTGCGACAATAATGACCGATCCGACCTTTGCCGACCGTACATATATCGAACCCATTCATCCTGATATTGTCGAAAAAATCATCGAGAAAGAGCGCCCTCAAGCTCTCCTACCAACTCTTGGAGGTCAAACTGCGCTAAACATTGCTGTTGATCTTGCCGAGTCGGGTGTGCTTGATAAGTATGAAGTAGAATTAATCGGGGCAAAATTACATGCTATAAAAAAAGCTGAAAACCGTGAGCTCTTTAAAGACGCTATGATAAAGATAGGGCTCAAGGTTCCAAGGAGCGGCATAGCTCATTCGATGGAGGAGGCTTGGAAGGTAGTAGAAGAGATTGGCTACCCGGTCATAATCAGGCCTTCTTTTACACTTGGAGGTGCAGGCGGGAGTGTTGCATACAACAAAGAGGAATATAAAGAATTCGCAAAATCCGGCCTCGATTTAAGCCCGTCTACCGAAATACTAGTAGAGCAGTCTGTTTTTGGATGGAAGGAATATGAGCTTGAGGTAATGCGTGACACAGCGGATAACGTTGTAATCATCTGCTCCATAGAAAATTTTGATCCCATGGGTGTTCATACCGGGGACAGTATAACCGTAGTCCCTTCACAGACCCTTACAGATAAAGAGTATCAAAGAATGCGTGATGCATCGATTGCTATAATTAGAGAAATCGGTGTTGATACAGGCGGATCAAACATTCAGTTCGGTCTCAATCCAGAAGACGGCACTATGGTGGTGATAGAGATGAATCCTAGGGTTTCTAGGAGCTCAGCTCTTGCTTCAAAGGCTACAGGATTCCCGATAGCTAAGATTGCAGCCAAACTCGCGGTAGGTTATACGCTGGATGAAATTTCAAATGATATAACTAGATATACCCCGGCATCATTTGAGCCCACTATTGATTATGTGGTTACTAAAATTCCAAGGTTTACATTTGAAAAGTTCCCTCAAACCGACCACACACTCACAACACAAATGAAATCTGTCGGAGAGGTCATGGCAATAGGCAGGACCTTTAAGGAATCTCTTCAAAAAGCGCTCCGCTCACTAGAGATTGATTCCTGGGGCTTTGAATCAATAACGCAGGACACAGAATTAATACGTGAGAAGCTAAGAACTCCTAACTCTGAGAGGTTGTGGTACGTGGCGGATGCCTTCAGAGCTGGAATGGATATAGAAGAAATATTTAATCTGACATATATAGACAGATGGTTTTTACAAAATTTAAAGCAGATATTGGATCTCGAAAGTAGACTTAAAGAGACTGATGGCCAGGTAGGGTTTGACTTACTAAAGCTTGCAAAAGAATACGGGTTTTCAGATATCCGAATCGGTGAGCTATTGGGAAAAGCAGAGGATGAGGTAAGAGCCTTAAGGCAAAAAGGCAACATAAAGTCAGTTTACAAGATGGTCGATACCTGCGCTGCTGAGTTTGAAGCCTACACTCCTTATCTGTATTCAACTTATGAAATGGAGGATGAAGCTCCGCCTACAAAGAAAAAGAAGGTAATGATTCTAGGAGGAGGCCCAAACAGGATTGGTCAGGGAATAGAGTTTGATTATTGCTGTGTTCACGCGGCATATTCTTTGAAGGAAGAAGGGTTTGAGTCAATTATGGTGAACTGTAACCCGGAGACGGTAAGTACAGATTATGATACGTCGGACAGGCTTTATTTCGAACCCATCACCCTGGAAGATACTTTATCAATAATTGATAGGGAAAATCCGTGGGGTGTCATTGTCCACCTGGGAGGCCAGACCCCCCTTAAACTTGCGATCCCACTTGAAAAACATGGTGTAAATATAATAGGAACATCTCCTGACAGTATAGATCTTGCTGAAGATAGAGAAAGATTCAGAGATCTGGTCCTAAAACTTGGGCTTAAGCAACCACAAAGTGGTATTGCCAGGAGCCAGGAAGAAGCATTCCAAATAGCTAAGGATATCGGTTACCCGATTGTGGTAAGGCCCTCTTATGTCCTTGGGGGCAGGGCAATGGAGATTGTATATAAAGAAGAGGCACTTAAAAGATATATAACTGAGGCGGTTAGAGTATCCCCAAATCATCCAATCCTAATAGATAAATTTCTTAAAGACGCAAAAGAGATTGATGTTGATGCTATATGTGATGGTAAGACGGTCGTTGTTGGAGGAGTTTTAGAACATATAGAGGAAGCCGGGGTTCATTCGGGAGACAGTGCAATGGTGCTCCCGCCGTTTTCAATTGAGAATTTGGTAATAGAGGAGATTAAAAGGCAGACCAAAAAGCTTGCTCTAGCTCTGAGTATTAAAGGTTTAGTAAATATTCAATTTGCTGTTAAAGATTGGGAAGTTTATATAATTGAGGTCAATCCCAGAGCTAGCCGTACAATTCCATTTGTAAGTAAAGCTATCGGAGTTCCTCTTGCGAAACTAGGTACTAAAGTCATGATAGGAAAAACTTTAGATGAACTAGGGTTCACCCAAGAAATAGTTCCCAATCATATATGCGTCAAGGAATCAGTTTTTCCTTTTGTGAAATTCCAGGGTGTCGATACGATACTTGGGCCCGAAATGAAGTCCACAGGCGAGGTGATGGGGATCGATACGGACATAAGAAGGGCATTTGCGAAATCTCAAATTGCAGCTGGGAATGAACTCCCTCTTTCAGGAACGGCGTTTATAAGTGTAAAGGACGACGATAAACCTCAAGCTTACTTGATAGCCAAAAAACTGTCCGAACTCGGGTTTAACATAATGGCAACAAGGGGAACATCTGCATATTTTGAAAATTCCGGATTGAACTGCAAGTTTGTGAAGAAGGTGAGTGAAGGTAGACCACACGTTGTAGATCACATTAAAAATGGAGAAATTCAGTTAGTTATCAATACGACCTTTGGCGAAAATGAGGTCGCCCAGTCCTACTCAATCAGAAGGACTTCAATTATTCATAGACTTCCCTATTTTACAACCATTGCAGCTTCTAGGGCTGCTGCAGGAGCTATTGAAGTTATGATAAAGGAAGGTCTGGATGTAAAAGCTATTCAGGACTACTATTGATGTTGTATAATAAGAGTTCTAAATTATTTTATCGACGGATATAATTGGAGGTATGCATCGTGTCAATTGATAGAGTTCCTATGACACCTAATGGGCACAAGAAATTGCAGGAGGAACTGCATCGCTTAAAAACTATAGAAAGACCCGAGGTAATAAAATCAATAGAATACGCTAGATCTCTAGGCGATCTATCTGAGAATGCAGAATATGAAACGGCAAAGAACAGACAATCTTTTGTTGAAGGTCGGATTCAGGAGCTTGATAGCAAATTAAGCAGGGCTGAAATAATTGATCCTGCAAAGCTAAAAAATAAAGACAGAGTAACTTTCGGGCTTCATGTTGAGCTTGAAGACCTGGACACTGGTGAGACTGTAACTTATCAACTTGTAGGACCTGATGAGTCAGAGCCTGAAAACGGCATGATTTCGATCACATCTCCAATAGGGCGGGCGCTTATAGGAAAACAGGTTGATGATGATGTTGTAGTACAGGCGCCTGGAGGAGTCAGAGAATTCGTCGTATTAAATATCTCTTAGAATAAATTATAATGGCTTTATGAAGTGGTTTAAGTATGATATTTTATACTACTCATTTTCTACGGAGGCTCAAATATAAATGAAAAAGAAAAAGGGTTTGATCTTATACATCCTGGTTCCAATCGCTTTTTTTGCTTTAGTTCTTTCAGGTTGCGGTGAAATTAAGACCACGTCTTATTTTACTCCTACCAGGACCAAATTAAAGGACTTCCAGGCCGTTCAGTTTGAGAACTTTGAAACCGAGATAGAGGATTTCCCCAAAGAGGCTTTAACTAAAATACCGGCTGAATCTGCTGCGCTTCTTGATACTAAGAACAAGTTTAAAGAAGTTAGCAACTCTGATATCACCAATATTCCCGCATCCGATACGGTGATAATCTTAGGAGAAGTTGCGGAGTACAGGCCGAGTTCTGATATAAGTTTTGAAGGAGGGGGGATTAAGTTTGGTGAAGTTTCAATCACAATTAAGTTGGCACTACTGGATAAAGCCACTGGAAATGAGATAGCAACAGGTGAGATAAACGGTTTTAGCTCTATGGGTTTTATGGCTAAAGACATTTATGAAAGTATGGCGAAAGAGATTGTGAAGTATATTTTGGAAATTTATTGAGATATAATTCAGCCTAATTTGCAAAATGTAATTTATTTAAGGAGGGATAGATGAAAAGTTTAATACTGGGCTTATTATTGCTGCCTATTACGATTACTGCTGTTCAGCTTGAAAGTACTGTAGCGGTTGCTCAAGGTCAAGCTGCCCAGGATTATCAGAAGGGCAGGGAGGCATTCCTTAGTTTTACCCCACAGGGGTTTAAAAGCGCTATTTCATTTTATAACAAGGCCCTTCAAGCTGATCCTAACTATGCTCCGGCATACGCTGGGCTTGGAGAATTGTACTCTTTCCAGGGTTTTTACAGATATGAGGTGAAAGAGGATTACGAGCAATATTATATAGATTCCTATGAGAATATGAAAAAGGCTCTAAAGATTAATCCTAATCTGGAATCGGTTCAGCTCGCATTGGCTTATACATACCTTCATCTAAGCGACGAAAGAGAAGCGATTTCCACAGTCCAGAAAATTCTTTCCAAGAATCCTAATAATTTCGAAGCGCTTTTCATATTATGGACCGCTAAAGGATCTAAGCCTAACAACCCCAAAATTAAGAAAGTTTTAGAATTAAATCCAAATTATGTCCCGGCATTGATAGGTCTCGGAACAGCTTATTATCAAAAAAGACGCTCATTCAGTCAGGCTGCCAACTATTATAGTAGAGCTGCTGAAATCGCACCTTCTCCGCAACTATATAACTATCTAGGAACCGCTCTAACCTATCAGGGGCATTACACACAAGCTATAAATAAGTTTCAAAAAGCTATTGAGCTTGATCCCAAATTTGCTTCCGCATATAGGAATATGGGAATTACATATTACCATATGGGAAGGTCGCAAGATACTATTATTGCTGAGCAAAGAGCGATAGCACTTAATCCCAATAGTCCTGAAGCCTTCTTCTTCATAGCTCAGAGTTATGATAGGGGAAATAACCGCCAACAGGCTATAAGCTATTATAATCAATTTCTAAATCTTGTTCTTGGTCAAGATCAATATAAAAGCTATGTTTCTACAGCGAAGCAAAGAATTGCCGCCTTGGGTGGTAAGTAAATTTTCTTTATTATGAGTGAAGCGTTCTAGTTGGTCGGAGCATTCATGCAAAAAGTAACGAACCATAACGAATTAATTGATTTGTCATTTGCCATGGAATCAAGCGCCAGTCTGTGGAACGTAATCTTTGAAGGGTTTGATCAGGAAGTAGTGCTTATTTCAAAATTTACAGGTAAAGGGCCTGGAGCTGTAAACACTCTTTATAGGTTTGGTTCTTTGATATGTGAAAGATATAAAAACTGCAAAGTAGAACCTAAAAAATCAGGTATTGAAATAAGAAAATCTCTTCCTGAGAATGATGTTACTCTGGTTAATGAATGGACTGATCTCATGGAAAGTGTCCGTGAAGAGATGACCAAGTGCATGCCAAGTACACAGTAAGAATACTTATATCCTGAAGTTAAATAACACTTACGTCTCCCGCAATTATCTTAGTTATTTCGCCGTTATCTGTTTTAACTAACAAATAACCTCTGTCATCAATACCCAAAGCGGATCCCTCAAACCCTTGTTCCCCTTCCATATTAATTCGCACCCTTTTGTTCATATCACCCCAGGCGCGTGTCCATTCCTCTAGAATTGGTTTTTTCCCTTTATTGCAGAATATTTGATACCATTTTTCCAATTCAAGCAACAAATCGGCTGTAAACTTAGCTCTGTCTATATCTTTCCCAAGATTCTCTTTAATCGATGTTGCAATTCTGGAGACTTTTCCCATTTCTGCATTAATATAGTCCCTGGACATATTTATATTTACTCCGATTCCCACTACTATAAAATCAACCATTTCCCTCTTAGTTCGCATTTCAGTTAACACTCCGGCAACCTTTTTCCCGTCCATTTGTATATCATTAGGCCATTTGATTTCTGTGTTTGTTACACCGGTTTTCTCTATTGTCTCGTTAAGTGCTATTGAGGCAAGAAAAGTAAATAGCGGAGAATCAGCGGCCGAAATCTCCGGTCGGAAAAGGACTGAAATATATAAATTAGTTCCCGAAGGAGATACCCACTTACGCTCAAGTCTCCCTTTTCCCTCTGTTTGCTTATCGGCAATAACTATTGTTCCTTCAGAAGCTCCTTTTTCTCCAAGCTCTAATAGTACAGTATTAGTCGAGTCCAATTCGTCCTGGTAATGGATTAGCCTTCCAATACTTTGAGTTTTGAGTAAACCGTTTAGCCTTCCTATCATAGAAGATGTCATGACAGTATCCGTTTAGCTCTTATATAATTTTCTATTTTAACTGCTTGAAAAAATAATTGAACTAATTCTATATACATATTGAATAGGACTGGAAAATGAAAGATTAATGCTTATACTTCTAACCCAGCACAATTTCATTAAGTGTTGAGAGAAAGTCATATGATAAATAAAATTATTGTTGTTTCATTTCTGATTATTTTTTGTACCTTCCCGCTAATTAATAGCTCAGGTGAAGAAGCGAACTCTAACGACGATTCTGATGAGTTTGTGGAGGTTACAATTGAAGAGATCGTATCAAATCCCAAGACCTATAATGGTCAGAAAGTAATACTCGAAGGATATGTAGGAAAGGTTGAATATACAACATCCAGCAAAGGTGAGCCCTTTACCCTGTTTAAAATGAAAGATGCCAAAAATAATGAAGTTAGGGTTTATTATGAGGATGAGCATCTCCAGTTATCAAAGGGTGATAAAGTAAAAATCAAAGGTCGGTACAAAAAAGAAAAAAAGTACCTACTCTATAAAATTAAAAATGTAATCAAAGCAAGAACAGTTGAGAAAATATAGAATAAACTGTGTTGTTTTTAAGTCTAAATTACTAAACTATCTCGAGTATGTAAATTTTCTTCTTTAAAAACCGTTAAATACTAATATAATATTTTTGTATGGCCCTCCTCAGGAATGGATTCAGGAGAATCCTCTTACTAATAGTAATAATAATATGTGTCACATTAATTGCTCTAAACATTGTTTTAAACATTAAACTTAGAGGCGATATACCGACTTTTATAGAGAAGTTCTCAAGTGAGAGTGGTTACCGGATAGAGGTACAGAAGATTGGTCTGGATCCCCTGTTTAGATTACAGTTAGACGACATCACTGTAGTTGACCCCACTTCATATACAAAAGATGTATTGAAAATAGATCAGGTAACTGTAAAGCTGCGTCTCATTTCCTCACTTATTAGCCAAAAGATAAAACTAAGTGAGATAGTTCTAAATGGTCTTTCCGTTCAATCGGATAAGGATAATATGAATAATCTCATCGATTTTATTAAATCCAAAAGAGAAGAAAGAAAAGAAGATGAGCCTTCTTTAGTTGAATTTGGTCTGATTAAAATTCTGAATGCAAAGTTTCAAATTACATCTGACTTTTCACTTTCGTGTCCTGACTTTAGTCTCGAGTTTGGTGATGAGGTGCCAGATAAAGGTCAGGAGATTAAGGTTCAGGGCAATATTGGCTTTCTGCAAAAAAAATTAGCCATTAATGGCACTATTGTGGTGTATTCTCAAAAAACGAGCGGAGATCTTATACTTCAATTTGATAAAATAAACGCTGCACCTATTTCATCTATACTTGGTGGATCAGAAGAGCTAAAAGTACTGTCTCAATTGAGTTTTGAGATTTCGGAATTAGTTGAAGCTAAAGGACAAATAACTATTAACTCTAACAAAGGAATATATAGTAAAAGTCCGCTGGCAATTCTTAACTACGATCTTAAATATGATAAGGCTAAGGATACGGCAAACTTAAATTTTCTTGATTTCGAAGTAAATCATATTTTAAAAGGCTCTTTCTCGGGCGATATTGAGAAAGTTACGGATGAGCTCATCTTTAATCTCACTGGTAATACTGAGACGCTTAATATAAATGACTTTATGGTTAAGATGCTTGGCGATAATAAAGATATTCTTTCAGGCAATCTTAATACTAAAAATTTAAAAGTAAGTGGTTCAAAAGCAAAGGACGATATTAAATTAAGCGGCGTTGCTATATTAAATGGCTTCAAATTTAATCCTGAAAAAGAAGATACTCCCTCGGTCAATAATCTGGACTGCGAATTGGATTTTAAACAAAACCTAAATGTCTCAAGCAGCTTTTCCTTTTCATCTCTTGGAAAGTGTTCGATCGAAGAATTCTTCTGGGATAAGACGGGAGAAGTAAAGGATATAACTGCGCAGGCCGATATAAGCTCTAAAAACAAATGGACTGACAATAAAATTACTTTATCAGCTTTAACCAGCAAATATATGGACGGTAGTGTCACAGGCAGCTTGAATTTTATCTTGGCAAACGGTTTCGCAGGAGGGATTACCAAAGTTAGTGGTAATCTAGAAGGCCAGAATTTAAATCTGAAGAAGATACCTAAAACAATTATCCCGGTAAATATGGAAGGGGATGCCCAAACTGCTACCGCAAAATTTGAAGGAGGATCCAGTAACTACAAAGCCTTGATTTCACTTAATTTAAAAGACTTTGTACTTAAATCCAACAAGGGAAGAGAGATCAAGATTTCTCAAGTTAAAACAAGCAACTTAATCGATTTTGAATATGTATCTCAGGATATTAAAATGGGGGAGTCTCGAACTTCAACCAAAGATAAAATTATTATAAATGGCAAAGGACTGAAGTATAAGGCATTGTCGTTTGAAGAATATTTTATCGATAGAGGAAATGTAGAAGATTTAGCTTTCTTGTTAGATCTTGGTGAAGATAGATGGAAACTTAATATGTCCTCAGAGGGATCCGATTTTAGTGTTCTTGGTCATGAAATATCACTTGAGCAATTTAAGGAAAGTCTTAGTATAGAAAATAGCGGAAGGGAAGGTTTTAGGGGAAAGGTCTATGGAACTAATGGCAGATACAAAAGTGTGGATTTTCCCAGACTCTCCTGGGATTACAATTTTATAAACGATAGAATAGTAGTATCAAATGTTAGCACCCAGGTCAGCACATTAGGAGAATTCAAAACCGATAATCTCTACATACATATGGGAGAGCAAGTTGGAGGGTACCCGTATAGGATAGAGTTTGATGATGCCACATTTATAGGCTTTGAGGATAAATTAAAATCCGAGGGTATTCATGGGGACTTCATTATAAATAGCCCCGAAAGCAGTGACCAGGAATGGGAGGGCACAGTAACAATTAAAAAGACTTCGATTTTATCTGCAGTTATAGACAATATTTCTAACAATATTACCCCTTCTCCAGGTGGAATTAATCTACAAAATATAACCGGTGAGTTTCTAGGTGGAGAAATAAGCGGAAAGGTCATTATTGATACCACCAAGTCTCCTTCAGGAATAGACGCGGATTTAAAACTCTTGCACGCTTCTATCGACTCAGATGGTCTAAGTATTAAATTAAATGAATCCGATCTCCACTTTTCAGGAACCCTTCCCGATGATTCTCTGCCTGAGGGAACGGGTAGTTTGGAATTTAAAAATCTAAGTATAGAAAAAGAAGGAGTAACTTCTACTTTACAGGCAAATATTAAAACCAGAGCGGTTGCTGAAACCTTATACATAGAACAGGGGTTTATAAAAAGTAACAGCAACCAGGAGATAGGGTTTTCCGGAGAGATGGATAACTCACTTAACGAAAATAGAACATTGAGAATTAATTTCCCAGAAGTGGATGTGTCACAGACTATGGGGGTTTTATCTCCCTTTGTACCAGAGGAATTCAGAAAGGCTAAGATTAATGGCTATGCTGGTCTGGATCTGGTTTTCCATAACCTTTTTTATCCTGAGAGTAGATGGAGCGGAAAATTGAGCTTAAGGAACGGGTCTTTTGCTGGAGATTATGATGGGGCACTGCTTTCCATTAAGGATATAAATGGAACTATCACCATAAAGGATGAGGTTAGCTCGGGAAATCCTTTAGCATCACTGATGGGCGAGCATTTAACATTGAGTAAAAGTGTGTTTAAAAAGTTCCTGAGATCTTTTAAAGAGGCGGATCTGGAAAAAGATTTGGATTTCCTTAATATTAAAGAGGTAGAATACGGAATTTTAAAGTTCGAGGATGTAGAAGTCGCACTCGAAGTGGATAGGCAGAAGTTAAATCTCAGGAGACTCATATCTAAATCCTTTAGAGGTAATTTATACGGCGCGGGCTTATTAAAATTTAATGAGAGTCAGAGCGAATATAATCTTTCTCTATTGTTTAATGAAATCAGTCTTGAGGGCATCTCTGAAAGAATTTCACCAACTCATGAATATATAACCGGCAGGGTTAATGGGCTTATTTGGTTGACTGGCGAAGGTGCAGAATTGGATACTATAGACGGTCCGTTTAAGTTCTGGTCCAAGAAATCGAGTAAAGAATCCCGCAAAATCGGGAAAGCACTTTTGGATCAATTAGGAGCAAAGGAAAGATTAATCCTTGGTTCTAATCGCAGTTATGATAACGGTAATATTTCAGGTTATATTAGTGGTGGTTTAATTACGTTTAAAGAATTTGATATTTCAAACAGCATATTTGGGATAAAAAACTTGTCGATCCAAGCCGACCCGGTAAAAAACTCAATTACTATTGCACACCTTATTTCAGTAGTAAGGGAGATAGCAAGACGATCAGAAACCGGAGGACCTACGATTGAAACAAACTAATAGAGGTGAAACTATGGAAAGGATAGCAAAATATATGTTAAAGCCGTTTGTTCTTTTTATCTGTTTTTATTTAGTATCATGTGCGACTATCACAGTTAACGTCTATTTCCCGGCAGAAGAGGTTAGGGACGCATACTCAAGCCTGGAAGAAGAATTTTTAGAGCAGGACGGTGAAGATGGATCTAACTCTGAGCAAACACCTGAGACCCAAACAGTAAAGCCTACTCCTATGCCTCAAAGTCGAAGTGTATATCCCGATGAACCCACATTATCTGAGACTAAGGTAATCGTAATTAAGAGAGAAATATCATTTGATTTTGGTAACTATGCCTGGGCACAGGGTAATATCTCTCAGCAGATTGCTAAGAAGATAAGAGCAATGCCTCAGGTCATAAATGCTTATAAAAGTAGGGCCAAACGCCAGGATGTAATAGACAACTTACTCTCACAGAAAAAGGTGGTAGAAGGCAATCAGGGGCTTCTCGTTAAAAAAGGTATCCTCACACCTCAAGAGACAAAAGCGTTTAATGATGAAAACGGTGATAGAAAAACAATTATTAGGGGTATGGCAAGGGCTATTGTGGAGATAAACAACTTGGATCCTACAGCAGAGAATATCAATAAAGTCCTTCCGGAAGCAGCGCGGCAGTTCGCAAGTGTCAGAAGAAGTGGGGGATAATTTTTTTATAACTACTCAAATAAAAAAGGACGTCCTCAGCAGTTAAGTTTGGGACGTCCTTTTACTTCGCGGTCGGTGTAGATGATTCATATGAAAACTATGGATTTAAAGTAACTTACCGCTTCTAATTCTTGTCATAAAATTGCTTTTTTGTATTACTTTTCTTAATATAAGCAGTGGTGTATAAATTTCTTACACAAGAATATCAATTATGAACTCATATAAAATAATACCCCTAATAGCGCTCCTGATCTGCTCTTTTATCACATCTTACTCCTTTGCTCAGGATTCAGAAGAGCCAATTTTTGAATTGGATTGTACTATTCCTTTGGAAGCTCAACATATAAGACCCGGCACTGAGGGCACAAAAATACCTGTTAAGGTCGGTTTTTTCGTTATTGATATTAAGGAAATAGACGATGTAGAGCAAACTTATAGGGCTGACATCATTTTCAATATAACCTGGAACGACCCACGGTTATCCGAAGATGCGCTTGGAAAGTCAATAAAAAATTGTGTTTTTAACGTAGCCGATATATGGAGTCCGCCCATAGTAGACGTAAATAGAAATCAAGGTGAACAGCTCCTTGATAAAGTCGCTAGTATCGACGCTCAGGGAAATGTAAATATGAAGCAGCGATATGTGGGGGAACTCACATCAGATCTTGATTTTTCCGATTTTCCATTTGATATCCAAGAGCTCCATTTTATCATGTCTACGTATGGCCCAGATGCTACGGATATAGTTTTTGAAGTAGATAATGACTATACGGGTTCGCGGGATCATTTTTCTATAGAAGGATGGGAGGTAAATCTGCTTGACGGTGTTTCGACTTCAGAGCAGATTAAAACCCGGGGCTCTCTGCCAACTCGTAGTTTTGCGCGAATTGATTTCACTCTTTTGGCTGAGCGAGATAAGCCTTATTATTTATGGAAAGTAATAGCCCCTCTTTGCCTAATAGTGCTTATGGCATGGGCTGTTTTTTGGATTGATCCCAAGCACCTTGGCCCTCAAGTAGGACTTTCTACGGCAACTGTATTTACCCTGATAGCTTATAGGTTTAGCATCGGGTTCAATTTGCCGAAAGTTTCCTATTTTACTCGACTCGATGCGTTTGTTTTCTTTTCGACATTATTGGTGTTTATAGCTTTAGGTACCGCTATTGCTACCAGCAAAATTTCATCTGACGGAAAGAACAGTCTGGCTAAAAAGATAGAAAAATATATGAGAGTGGGCTATTTAATTGCATTTGCTTTTATAACTGTATTTACGTTATGGTTATAATGTTTTCAGGTAGGTATATGTCCTAAAATAAAACATTTGCATAAGAGGATTAAAATCATGCACAAAAGTATAATTCTTGGATTTTTTATCTTGTCTCTATCATTTGTTCTTCCCAGTTGTGATGGTGGTGGCACTGGTGGGAATATATTACTTGAAGGTGTAGTGCTTAACTTCTCTCAGTTTGGCGAAATTACCGTTACTGTTTTACAAGGCAACACCAGACTAGGTAGAACTACTGTAAGTCCTCAGGGTAATTTTGGTATACGTTTTAATTCATCGACCGGAGTAGTTTCCTTAAGGTTTGAATCAGGTTCATTCAATGCGGAAAGACCTAATATTACAGTCATTGATCAAAGTGTAACAAATTTGGACATTACCTTACAGCAAAACCCCACACTTATAATAATTAATAGGTGGCAAGTCTTTCAGGATCCTATATCTATTTCCGGAGATAGAGTCATAGAGCTTATCGAAAGCCTTGCGGAATTCAACTTAGATGCAAATGGCGGGAACTGTATATTTGCTAGCGGAAATAGTCTCATAACCTACAGGGTAAAGAGCATCAGCATAACCAACTGCAGAGAAGGGGTGAGGGCTCAAACTTCTGCCTCTATAGTCCTGGAAGCGGATGAAAGTATCTTAATATCCAGTAACCGGGATGCAATTTTAGCTCTTGATGATGCATTAGTTGAGGTAGGTCAGACCTCAAATCCCGTAAATAACACTATAACAATTCAGTCTACAAACCAATTTGGGATAAACGCTGCGGGAGATTCAATTGTAAATATTAATCCGCAAAATCAGTGTTCTATAAGTGGTGGTAGAATGGCTGTTAATGTAAGCGGAAATGCCAGTGTCAGTACATCCAATTGTACCCTTTCTGACGGATAGTAGCTACGGACTTGCTTTTATTGGATTGAATTTACCTTAATATGGTCCAGGGCCTCCATCCAAATTCAATAACTACACAACTTTCGGTATTAATAACCTTTTTCTGAATTTGCCCTTTAAGTGTTTTGCCATCTTCTGACAGGATCAGCTTTAAATCATTCCATTGCTCGCACTGGGAAGGACACATGGCCATGCATTCCTCCAAAGGCATAAGAAAAAATTGCTGTATCTGTCCAACTAGTAGATTTCCTTGAAGTCTCCCCCGTATAGCATTAACATTGGGTCTATAGCCTCTTATCTGATCTTCTTTTGATACTAGAACTGAATCGGCGCTGACGGTCTGTCCGTCCTGAGAAGCCCTCCAGCTGCTTTTTCCGCTCTTTGTTCTCCAGATTCCGTCCAGGCTCTTCTCTTTAACCGGAATCGCTAAATCGGCAATGTAAAACTCACCGTCTGACTGCACACCCCTTTCTAGAACCTCAATCTTAGTAGAACCTGCTATGTCGCTCGGAGTTTGTACTATGACTTTTCTCGGTGACTCAGCCAGAACCTCTGCTTCCCTTCCCCCTATTTTAACAACTGTAGTGTCAAAAGATCCGTCAAATGGTCCCTGTATCTCTACGGGCTCTCCGGATTGACCGATGTAGGGCAATTTAAAATCTTGTGATGAGGGCGGTGTTGTATATTGCAATGGATGGGGTGAATCCTGAATTGGTATATCAGCAGTGATTACTTTTTCACCTTTAGAGTCAGAAATTATGATCTTGGTGGTCCCCCGGCCCAAATCCTTAGGGATAGAAACTGCCTTGAGTTTTCCTTCTTTAATTCTTGTCTCACCGATCTCTTTATCTTCAACTTCGAGTTCCACTACATATCCGTTTAGCTCATCTGTGTTTTCCCGTCGTTCTTCCGCATCGGTGCCTGAAGGCTCGGCTACAACAGTTCCGGAAATAGTATCCCCCGCCGCCATGTCATCGGGAAGGTATATCTTGATCTTCCCTTCAGGGGTATCGAAGGTCATAGTGCGGAGTCCGCCGGTGGTTTTAGTCGTAACCGAAATTTTCCCCTCTGCAAACACACTCTCTGAAATAAAAGCCATGGTTACAAAGGAGAAAAGGAGAGGGACAACGAAAGAAATAATATAATTTTGTTTTACAATTCTCAATGTAGAATTACCCCAACTTGCGTATGCTGCCCAAGGTGTCAAGGGCTTTTTTTAATCACCTTTAACTAATTTCTTCCACTTCTTAGACGGGTATTTATGGTTGTGGTTCTCAGACCCCAGTCGGTTGTAGTTGTGGTTGAAACATGCTGCTTTCCTAGCGCTGAGGTAGAAAGCAATATGGTTAATAATAATGGAATCGAAAAGCTACAAACTAAGAGTCTTAGGTTATAACCACTCATCTTTTAATCCCCTCCTATAATTTGTAAGGAGGCGTAGAGAGTTGATTATACGGATATCAAAGGACTGTGGAGGGACGCTACTGAGTATTATCAATAAACCATGTTCTGTTAGAAGATAACCAACCCACTCCCCTACAACCTCTCTCACCTATCTTCCTGTGTACAAATTATAACATATAATGGAGATTAGCGGAGAAAATCCGGACAATTTTAATAGGTATTGTTTTGGTTGTTATAATATCTTTTTAAATTGATTAACCGTTCTTTCTGTTCAAGAAGTTTTACTTATTAGTCCAATTATTCGATAATCTAACAGGTGAAAAATTGCAATGGAGGGCTGAATTATGATTAAGACGGATAAACCCGGTTTCTTAAGGCTAGTTCTAGGCTCAACGAAATACAAAATGTTCAACTTTATGGCGTCCATTATTATCTTGCTAATCCTTTCGGCGGTTTTGGAAGGAACCAAATACGGGTACCTCATAATCAATACAGCTAGCACTATTGTTTTTATTTTGGGAGTATATGCTGCAGGTCGAAATAAAAGAAATGTACTTATATTAATAATATTGGGACTGCCTTGGTTCTTCTCAGAATGGATATTTACACAGTCCTCGGAGACTATTTTCACAAGCGTTTTATTCTTTCTATTTATAACGGGAACAATTACAGACCACATTCTGCGCTCAGAGGAAGTATCTGCCGACACCTTATATGGAGCAGTTTGTGTGTACTTACTTTTAGGCCTCCTATGGGCTTCCATATATGGCTTCCTAGAATATGTATCCCCCGGAATCGTCTTTGTTGCTAACAATTCTGATGTTGTTGATCATCTGACTTCAAACGAAATAATATATTACAGTTATACAACTCTGACTACATTAGGTTATGGCGATATAACCTCGCTTACTCCCGAGGGAAGAATCGTATCCGTACTTGAAGCAATTGTAGGGCAGCTATTTATTGCATTTTTAGTAGCGCGCTTGGTTGCTATATACACTGCAAAAGCAATTATAAAGAAATCTAATTTATAAATTGAAATTTAGTAATGAATAGGATTGGATCAAATCGTATCCATAAAACAAATAGGTGAATTTAATTGAAAAAGCTATAAAAAGTATGGGAGCAAATAAGAATATCGAGAATCGTTTCATCCCGCATGCGGCATACAAAAAATCAAACGGTATTGGTGATGCCGCTCCAGCAAATAAGATCAGACTTACAACCCAGATTGAACGTCCTTTGGTCCATGGGTGATTTTCAATGTTCGGGAAGTTTCTTCTAATAAATTTAGATTTACCAAAATATCTGGCGATAAAATATGTGATTGTTGAGCCTGTTACCGAACCTAACCCCATTACCAGTATTAACCTGAGGGGTTCATAGCCCAGCATTGATCCCAAAACAGCGTAGATCCAGACCGGCAATGCAAGCGGAGTACTGCTGACCGTTGTTATTAAATAGAGGATGAAATCTATTCTCTCCTGCCCGTAACTCAATAGTAACGTTTGGCCGAAACTAATGATTTCTTCTCGGAATACAAGCGGAAGCACAATGCTTGTGATTATCATCAGCACAGTGATCGCGAAGGTTAGATTAATTGCGCTTGAAAAGTTATTTAATCTTTGAGATATCATTTTTTGCAATAAGAAAGATATATTTTTATCAGAGTAAAATTAACCAATTATGAGGAAATAGTTAAGCTAAGATACTTCTCTTCATTCTTGACTACTCCATAGAAGTTATACTATTCTGATAATAATTATTCCGAATATTTGGGGGTATATATATGAAATCGTTCCAGCTTAAATCTGAAATGGTGGTTTCTGCAATGCTGTTGATTGCTCTTTTTGTAGTAATCTCCTGCGCTTCGAAACAAGGCTCCCAGGATGTAGATGCTCAGTCCGCCCAGTCATCAGATAAAAGTACAGATGAGACTCCTCAGGGGGAAAATATTTCCGATGTTGAAAAAGGAGCGGAAGAATCCCCAGTCTTGGGAGACTATGAGCCGTATCCCGTTTTTAAAGCCAGTGAATTACTAGAACCTGAAATTCTTAAAGGTGTATATCATGAAGTTGTCGAGGAAGTTACAAATGACTGCATATGGAACTCCTACACTATAAAATCTGATTTCGCTGAGTACGATGTCCGTAATACCAATATGTTGGAAATTCGGGTCAATGAAATAAACGCGACTGCCAAGTTACAAAATATATCGGGTGGTCAGGCTCTAGCTGTTGGAGCTGCCGACAGCGTGATTAATCCCTTCAGGTCTGCGATTTAATATAGCTACACATCCTGTGAACACTGTTAAAGGGGTGCCGGGAGGTATAGTTACCTTTTTCAAAAAGGTTTACTATTCCGGTGAGAAAGTGGTGATTATTACAGGGAGAACTGCACGCGATGTGGGTGACGTGGTTGTGGGGTCAGGCGATGGGAATGGTGAGGGAGGGGAGACCTTTTCTGATCTTACAGGAAATGTTGCCTATCTTACAGATTGGTATTTGGGTATTAGCGGTGGGGAAAGACGGTTAGCAAAAAAGCTTGGCGTTGATCCCTACACATCAAATCCTGAGCTTGCTGCAGAGCTAAACAGGGTAGCAAAATACGACAGGATAGGAAGATTAGGTCTTGGTTTTGCCAATATACCTTCTGTTCCCGGTATGGGATATGTAAAAGATGTTAATCACTACGTTTGGGATAAAGACCCTAAAGAGCTTAGAGATTTTAATAAGAAGAATTTACTGGAGATGGGTATTGATGAAAAGCTTGTTGAGAGATTTTTAGATTCTCCGTACTACAGCCCGTCTTTTCAGACAACTATTGTTTTTTCATTGTTGGAGCTTCCGGACGTAGCTAACCGTGAGGAAATCATTGAAGACGCCGTAGTTGCTTCGTCTATCTCTGAATCGAAGTTCTTCATGAATATAGTACTCCTTCTCGTGTGGTTTAATAATAACCAGACCCCTTTAAAAGAGATGATAAACCATGGGGATATTACATCTGGTCTAACTTGTTGATAACAAAATTGTGACGATTATCCCCGTCGACTATCTATGTTGGTCAGAGAAGGTGGCAGAGGCTGCAAGGTTTCATGATGAAGTCTTTAAAGATGTTCAAGCCGAGGGAAGAGAGTTCTGGATAGTTGGTGAAATATCAGAAAGGGCAAAGCTTAAATTCACAGACCTCGGCTGGGAAGTGAATGAACAAATTTCAATCGAAGTGGAAACGATTACCGAAGATAAGAAAAAAGAAGAAGCCGTAAAGGGTATTAATAAAAGAGCATTTGATGTTTTTCAAAATGAAGATGTTGAGAATAAAGATTTGAAAGATAGCGATCAAAATAATCAATGATATTTTGGTGTTAGTTAAAACACATGCATCCTTCTCAACCCTTAGAAACCTGTAATTACTGATCTCAGGAGAATATATGTCATTACTATTTGATAAATGGATTTGATCTGGGTTGAATATCCCGTATGAGCAAACGCAAAGTCGTACTTATACCAGGTGATGGAATTGGTCCCAATATTTCAATCGCTGTTAAAAAAGTTGTAACCGCCTCAGGTGCTGAAATAGACTGGATAGAGCGCAAAGCTGGTCTTTCGGCTCTCGAAGAAGGACTTGATGTTCTTCCCGATAGTACAATAGAGGCAATCAAAGAGCACAAAGTCGCCTTAAAAGGCCCCTGCACTACTCCTATTGG
>SMWY01000067.1 GCA_004356555.1 Candidatus Dadabacteria bacterium | reverse complement strand
TTTTTAGGACTTTTCCTACATCCTTTGAATCTACTACCAATACCATCCCAATACCGCAGTTAAAAGTCCTGTACATTTCTTCCTGATCAATTCGGCCTTCCTGTTTAATAAGTTCCATTATCGGCGGCATCTGCCAAGTGGATGAATCCATCTCAACAGCGCAATTCTTGGGAAGTACCCTTGGGATATTTTCAAGAAGTCCTCCTCCTGTAATATGAGCTGCGGCTTTAATCTGAAAGCTCTTCTTAAGATTTAATATACTCTTTACATAAATCCTGGTCGGCTCAAGTAGCTCATTCTCTAAAGAGCGCTTTAGGGGCTTGGGTTTATCCGAAAGCTTATATTTTTTTCTTCCCAATAGAACTTTCCTAGCAAGCGAATATCCATTTGAATGAAGCCCGCTTGAAGCGATTCCGATCACAGCATCTCCTGCTTTAACATCCGAGCCGTCGATTACCTGCTCCTTATCCACAATCCCTACCACAAATCCGGCTAGATCAAATTCATCCTTCTTATAGAAACCGGGCATTTCAGCAGTCTCACCACCTAAGAGCGCACAGCCCGCTTGCTTACATCCCTCTACTATCCCCTTTACTATCTCAGCCCCCTCTTTTGGGTTCAGCTTGGATGTTGCGATGTAATCAAGAAAAAATAGTGGCTCGGCACCGCAAGTTACTATATCGTTCACATTCATTGCCACTAGATCAATCCCGACCGTATTAAACCTGCCTGTCATGAAAGCGATTTTAAGCTTAGTCCCTACACCATCGGCAGCAGCAAGGAGAATCGGGTTTTTATATTTTTTTGGCAGTTCGTAGGCCCCTGAAAAACCTCCGAGCTTGCCCAATACATGTTTATTTGCAGTGGTTTTTGCAAGAGGCCGTATCAGATCTACAAATAGGTTTCCGGCATCAATATCAACACCGGAGCTTTTATAAGTGGTCTTTGCCATTTAGAACTTGAAACATACCTGATTTAATCTGTTAGAGGAATATTTTCAGCATGATACAATATTAGCTTCCAAAGGCCTATGCTAAAGACACTGTTCACTGAAATCATCAGCTGCAAAGTACCCATACAGCTTGCGGGAATGCCCGGAATAACGACAAACGAGCTTGCTGCTGCCGTTTCAAACTCAGGCGGTCTTGGAATGATCTCAGGAACACACATGGAACCTACTTTCCTCAGTATTACCATAGAAAATTTATTGAGGCTGACTAGTCAGCCTTTTGGAGTTAATTTCCTTATGCCTTTTTTAGACAGGGACTCAGTAAAGATAGCCGCCTTAAAATCAAGGGTTGTGGAATTTTTCTACGGAGACCCGGACTCTTCACTAGTTGATATCGTTCATAACGAAGGGGCATTAGCATGCTGGCAAATCGGATCAAAGAAAGAAGCCCTCCTTGCGGAGAATGCAGGATGTGATCTGATAGTCGCGCAAGGCACTGAGTCTGGCGGACACGTCAGAGGGGATATCAAACTTCTTTCTTTGCTATCGGAGGTACTCGATAGAGTAAATGTTCCAGTCATCGCAGCAGGTGGAATCGGAACTGCAAAAGATGTAGCGGAAGTTTTAATGGCTGGCGCCGCGGCCGCACGTGTAGGTACAAGATTTCTTGCAGCTAAAGAGTCAGGTGCCCACTCTAGATATGTTAAAGCTCTTATAGAAGCCGAAGCTGGAGACACTGTGCTTACTGAAACATTTTCTGTCGGCTGGCCCCATGCTCACCACAGAGTTCTTAAATCGTGCGTAGATCAAGTAAACTCTTTTGAAGGTAATATAGTAGGCGAAAGGGATCTGGCAGGAGAAAAGAAACCAGTGCCCAAAGGAAGCATAGCGCTTCCGACAATAGATACTACAGGGGAAATTGAGGCTATGGCGCTTTATGCAGGGGAGTCGGTTGGAGCTGTTAAGACTGTGAAGTCTGCCGCCGGAATCATGAATGAGCTTATAGAAAGAATATGAAATATGTCCACCGATAATATTGCTCCAACTTCCAAAAAAGATTAATAATGGTATTATTTTCCCTTCATATTTTCTGAGGATGATTTTTTTAAGATACATATGACATTTCAAGAACTGATTTTAGGACTTCAGGAATTTTGGGCAAAAAAGGGGTGCATAATCATGCAGCCCTACGACCTGGAAAAAGGTGCCGGAACATTTCATCCTGCCACTTTCCTAAGATGCCTTGGACCCGAGCCCTGGCAGGTAGCATATGTTGAGCCTTCCAGACGTCCAACTGACGGAAGATACGGCGACAACCCCAATAGATTGCAGCGCTACTATCAGTTCCAGGTTCTTCTAAAACCTTCGCCTATAGATATTCAAGACCTATATTTAGATAGCTTGAGGTTCTTAGGCATAGACCCCCTTGCTCATGACATCCGCTTTGTAGAGGACGACTGGGAATCCCCAACGTTAGGAGCATGGGGATTAGGGTGGGAAGTATGGCTTGACGGTATGGAAATTACCCAATTCACTTACTTCCAACAGGCCGGTGGAATAGACCTAAAACCTATCTCTGGAGAAATAACATACGGTACAGAAAGAATTGCAATGCACTTGCAGGGTGTTGAGAGTGTATATGACCTTGAATGGACTAAAGGTGTGACATACGGAGAAATTCATCACAGAGATGAATATGAATTTTCAAAATACAATTTTGAAGAGTCCAATCCTGAAATGCTTAGAGACCTCTTTGACAAGTTTGAGTTGGAATGTATAAGTTTGGCAGAGAAGAGGCTACCCCTGCCCGCTTATGACTACTGCCTAAAGTGTTCCCATACATTTAACCTGCTCGATGCTCGCGGGGCTATTGGGGTTGCGGAGCGCGCTTCATATATTGGAAAAGTAAGGGTGCTCGCTAAGATGTGTGCTGAGGCTTATCTTCTGGAAAGGGAGGAAATGGGCTACCCCCTATTGAAAAGGAATCCATGGGAAAAGAGCTAATACTCGAAATCGGAACCGAGGAGATACCGGCCGGGTTTTTAGATGAGGCGATCAATAACCTTGCATCTCTTACAAAAAAAGCGCTGGAAGACAGTTCCCTAAGCTACGACAGCATTGAAAGCTACGGTACACCCAGAAGGCTTGCGCTCAGAGTTAAAGGGCTTCCGGATAAACAAGAAGACCGAACTGAGGAAGCATACGGCCCGCCTGTAAAAATAGCCTACGATGAAGAAGGCAACCCTACAAAACCGGCTCTCGGTTTTGCAAAAGCTCAAGGTGTAGATATCAAAGAACTAATTACTGTTAAACGTGACAGAGGTGAGTTTTTGGCATTAAAAAGAAAAATAAAGGGACAAAAAACTGACAAAATACTAAAGGAAATCCTTCCCGATCTCATTCTTTCTCTTCCATTTAAGAAATCTATGAAATGGGGAGACGGGGATATAACCTTTGTAAGACCACTCAGATGGATTCTTTCATTATTCGGCGGCAAAACAATTTCGTTTGAACTAGAGGGGCTTAAAAGCTCGTCTAAAAGTTACGGTCACAGGTTTATGCATCCAGAGCCATTTAAAGTCTCAAATTGGGAAGATTATGAAAAAGGGCTCAAAGAAGGATACGTCCTCTTAGATCAGAAAAAGAGAAGCAAAACTATTAATAGAGGAATAAATGAGCTAGCTGAAAAAATTGGCGGATCCGTTACCGAAGATCCGGAGCTACTTGAGACAGTAACTAACCTGGTTGAAATTCCCCTTGTGCTAAAAGGAGACTTTGAAGAGGAATTTTTAGCGCTCCCGAATGAAGTTCTGATAAGTGTAATGAAATATCATCAAAAGTATTTCCCGGTCTTCTCTAAATCTAGAAAAGGAGAGCTGCTTCCGCATTTTATTTTTGTTTGCGGGACACTTGTAAAAGATACCGAGGTTGTGAGTAAGGGAAATGAGAGAGTAATAAGAGCCAGGTTCACTGACGCACGGTTTTTCTATGATGAAGATAAAAGCTCTCACCTTGAAACCAAACTAGAAGATCTTAAAGGTATGGTGTTCCTCTCTGAAATTGGAACATATTATCAAAAAACCCAGAGACTAATTGAATTAGCGGGCTATCTTGGAAAAACGCTAGGATTTAAGGATTCCGTTAAAGACATCAAACGCGCGGCAGAACTTTCAAAAGCCGATCTTGCAACACAGATGGTATTTGAATTCCCAGAGCTCCAGGGAATAATGGGTAAATACTATGCCGAACTCTCAGGAGAGTCTTCTGAGGTTGCGAAGGCTATAGAAGAGCACTATATGCCTATCTCCCGCGAAGGAGATTTACCTGAGAGCGATATCGGATCAATTGTAAGTATCGCGGATAAAATTGATACTATTTCATCCTGTTTTATTTCCGGACTTATCCCTACCGGGACTTCAGACCCTTATGCGCTTAGGCGCCAAGCCATAGGAATTATTAACATAGTGTTTGAGAAGAATTTTCATTTGAGCTTAAAAGAATTGTTCCAAGCAAGTATAAAGTCAATCATTAATCAAACCGATAATAAATATAGGGACTCTTTAGAAGAAACTCTGGATGTAATAATGAACTTTATGACAGAACGGTTCAGGAATATAATGATCACAGAAGGCTTCGCACAGGATGTAGTGGACGCCGTTGTCTCTGTTGAGTTTAACGATATCTTAGATGCAAAGAGAAAAATTCAAGCCCTTTCAGAATTTCGCAAGGCTAAAGACTTTGAATCTCTTGGTACCGCTTTTAAACGCGTAGTTAACATTGTAAAAGATCACACCGGGAACAACTTCTCGGAAAGGCATCTTGTCGAACTTGTGGAAAAGGACCTTTTCAAAACCTTTCATGAAGTCAGAGACAAAGTCGAAGTTGCAATATCGGAGAAGAACTATATAGATTCCCTCATACTAATGAAGAATCTAAAAGACCCGGTAGACAAATTTTTTGATAATGTGATGGTGATGGATAAGGACCCCAAAATAAAAGAAAACAGGCTCTCTATGCTCTCTGAGATAAAGAACCTGTTTTTCAAAATTGCCGACTTTTCAAAATTAAGCGTCTAAGTTTTTATTTACAGTTATTTGAAATCTGCCAAAGCTAACTTGCAATAGCTGTTGCTCTGACTTCCCTAATAACTGTAATCTTTACCTGTCCGGGGTACGCCACTTCCTTCTCAATTTTTTGAGCTATTTCATGAGACAGCAGTGCCCCTTCTTCATCATTGATTTTAGTACTCTCAACAATTACCCGCACTTCTCGCCCTGCCTGGATTGCGTAGCATTTTTCAACGCCTCTAAAAGAGCTTGCGATGTTTTCGATATCTTCAACTCTCTTCACATAGGCTTCATAGGTCTCCCTTCTAGCTCCCGGTCTGGCCGCGGATATAGCATCTGCCGCCTGACATAAAATAGCGAGAATAGATTGTGGCTGCGGGTCATGGGCCGAAGCAACAGCCCGTATAATCTCGTCAGACTCGCCGTACTTTCTCACAAGATCCTCTCCAATATCAACATGAGAGCCTTCTATCTCATGATCAACTGCCTTACCAATGTCGTGAAGGAGGCCACCCCTTTTTGCCAGTTTAATATCAAAACCTATCTCGGCAGCCAAGATACCGCAAATAAAAGCTACCTCAATTGAGTGGTTAAGTATATTTTGTGAATAACTGGTTCTGTATTTCAATCTTCCAACGAACTTTAGGAGTTCAGGATGCATATTCGCTATACCAAGATCAAATAGAGCTTCCTCGCCTGCCTTCTGAATCTCGCGGTCAATTTGTTTCTCCACATCGAAAACAATTTCCTCTATCCTTGTTGGATGAATGCGGCCGTCATCTATTAACCTCTCAAGAGATATTCTAGCAATCTCTCTCCTTATGGGATTAAGAGAAGAAATGACCACCGTCTCAGGCGTATCATCAATTATGATATCAACACCCGTTCTGGCTTCGATAGAGCGTATATTCCTACCTTCACGTCCTATAATCCTCCCCTTCATATCATCATTGGGAAGATTAACTACAGAAATAGTCTTCTCACTTGTGTATTCACCCGCATATTTTTGAATCGCTAGTGCAATTATTTCTTTTGATTTGCGCTCAGCGTCCTCATGGAGCTGGTCCTCAATTTGTTTTAGCTTTTTACCAGCTTCATGCCTGCCTTCATCTTCAATAATATTAACAAGCTCATTTTTTGCCGCTTCCTGCGTCATCCCCGCTATTTCCTCAATCTTTTTCTTCGCCTCTACAATAACCGCGTCAAGATCCTTTTCCTTTTCTTCAAGAGCCCGCTCTTTTTGTGTCATTTCGCGCTCTATCTTGGAAACCTCTGCCTCTTTTTTCTCAAACCCTTCAAATTTCTTATCAAGAGCCTCTTCACGTTTTTGGAGTCTTTTTTCAACTTTAAAAAACTCCTTTTGCTTTTCTCGAGATTCTCGCTCAATTTCAGAATTTCTTTTTTCAAGAATCTCTTTAGCTTTTAATTCACCTTGAATCTTAATTTTTTCAGATTCTTTTTTAGCAAGCTCTATAATAGTCTCAGCTTCGCCTTTTTTTATACCTATATTTTTTTTCAACTCAATTTGTCTATAGAGGTAATGAAGCGCAAAACCTATAACTAACGCTATAGCAGCTACCGCAATAACTATCCACTCTGACATGTTATTTTCCTCCTTAATTTCTCCTAGAAAAAACTATACCCCGCTCGGTAATAATAATTCCGACTTTCTGGTCATTTTTGTTAGCCGGAACAGAGTCGAGAATTTGAAAACTGTATGAGAAACCCGCCCTATTTTGCTCGGGAATATTTATCAGAGCACGGTCATAATAACCTTTCCCATAACCCAGTCTGTTACCAGAATTATCAAATGCTAGTCCCGGTATAATAAAGAGATCAATTTCTTCCTCATCTACCTTAAACAAGTTGGCTTCAGGTTCAAGAACGCCGAATTTACCCGGTTTAAGCTGCTTAAGATTATCAATTCTATAGAAGTCGAGAGAAGAGCCGTTTACTCTAGGGAAATAAACCTCTTTCTCCATCTCAATAGATTTTAGGAATACTTGATCTGTCCTGACTTCTTTTAGTATGGGAGAATACAGAGCAATTCTTTTGGCGAGTTTAAAAGATTCTAAACTAAATAAATTTTTCGAGATAAGTAAACTTTTTTGTTTTATCTCGTCATCAGAAAGCGCATATCTTTTCTTAGCAACGCAAGAACGGATGCTGTCTTTGTTTTCCGTAAGATTGAAACTCCCTGTTCTTAAAAGGGAGAGAAACGTCCCATTTTTCCAATAATCATCTATGTTTAAAGGAGCCTTCCAAATCTTCTCTTCCGAGTTCCTCTCTACGTATTCCCTCTCCAGAACTAAGTGATTCGTTTTCTTTAAGGGAGCTTTCCAATATTTGTACCAATCTTTTTGATCTGTCCTCAGCACGGTCTTTAAATTCCTCGAAATCTCTTTCTACTTTGAAGTAATCATCGGTAATCTTGAGCATGGCAAGAAAAATTGAGCGAGGCACAACCAAAGTAGTTTCTTGTGTAGAAACTTCTCTTACTTTTTCTTCAAGATAAGATGCTATGTTCTTGACATAGGCCTCTTCAGCATCTGTCTTTATTACGTAATCAATATCAAAAAACCTGATCTTAAGACGTTTCACATTAAGCCTCTGACCTACTTAAATAGATTTCTACCTTCTCAATAACCTTTTCCAGCTTATGTTTAATACCATCTCTTTCCTTCTCAAGCTTTTCAACACTCTCTCGAAGCTTCAGAACTTCATCTGAAAGATTTCTGTGTTCTGCCTCTATCTTTGTCTTTATCGACAAAGCTTCCTTAATCTTGCCCTCAAGAATATCCATTGTTTCCATTATATTACCACAACAAGTTTAATCTTATCTTGAAATTATTGCAAGATGTGTGAAGATAAAGGCGAAATGGCAGAAGGTTCAATGTTAAAGAGACTTGAAGAAGTCGAGAAAAAATATATAGAAATCGAGCAGAGTCTTAGTAAACCCGGGATAAGACCCACTGAGATACATCAATATTCAAAAGAGCTTTCCGATCTTGACGAGATTATAAAAATATACCGTCAATATAAGTATACGCATGAGGAAATAGAGAAAAACCAGAGTTTACTAAAAGATAAAGAACTAGGAGAATTAGCTCGCGAAGAGATTGACAAACTTGTTAAAGACCGGGATAGACTAGAGAATCAATTACGTCTGCTGCTCCTACCAAAAGACCCTAATGACGGTAAAAACGTCTTTTTAGAAATAAGGGCCGGAACAGGTGGGGATGAAGCGGCATTATTTGCAGCAGACCTCTTCAGAATGTACTCACGTTATGCGGAAGATAGAAACTGGAAAGTCGAGATTATGAATATAAGTGAAACCGGGATTGGCGGGGTTAAGGAGATAATAGGGTCAATTGAAGGGAAAAATGTATATAGTAAATTAAAGTATGAAAGTGGCGTGCATAGAGTCCAGAGAGTCCCTTCAACTGAGACCAGTGGCAGAATTCATACATCTACATCAACTGTTGCTATCCTTGCCGAGCCCGATGATGTAGAAATTGAAATTGATGAAAAAGACCTAAAAATAGACACTTACCGGGCTTCAGGTCCCGGTGGGCAGCATGTAAACAAAACTGACTCAGCAATCAGAATTACTCATCTACCTTCCGGAATAGTCGTTCAATGCCAGGACGAAAGATCTCAACATAAAAACCGCGCCCATGCAATGAGAATGTTAAGAGCAAAACTCTATGAGATTGAGGAAGAGAAAAGGCGAAGCGAATTTGCCGATGCACGGAAAACCCAGATAGGAAGCGGAGATAGAAGTGAAAAAATAAGAACGTATAATTTCCGTGACGGCAGAATCACCGATCATAGAATAAACCTAACTCTCTACAAAATTGAAGAAATATTAAATGGGGAACTAAACGAACTAATTGACGCACTAACAACATATTATCAAACTGAAAGTCTCAAAGGAAATTAACACCAAATCCTCAAAATACACTTATATTGAATCTCTAGTCTAAGTTAATCTGAAGTTTAACTAAACCACTTACATTTTTAAAATATATTTCATAATTTAGGAGCTTTTGTTGTATTTACTCTCATCATAAATAAAATATAGATATGGATTGGTCTTGGATTGTAGTTCTCTCATATTTTTTATCCTCAATTTTCTACGGTAGCCATTTTTGGACGAAGGGAAGAAATCTATCTAAGTTAGGCTTCTACATTATTGTTTTAGGGGCAGCTCTTCAAACAATAAGCTTGATTTACGTATACACTAGAGGAAACCCGTTAGCACAAGGATTTGATACCACACTATACCTATTTGCCTGGTTTATTTCGCTAGTTTACATAGCCTCACAAATAAAATTTAAGGCCTCATTATTAGGCGCCTTTGCAGCGCCCCTGGCATTTATTATGACGCTTCCGCACATAATACTGCCTCAGGGCATAATTGAGCTTAATGCCACACTAAGCAATCCATGGATACTGATTCATATAGCACTCATACTTCTTGGTGAAGCGTTATTCACAGTTGCATTTATTTCCGGGATTTTATATTTATTTCAAGAAAATAAGATCAAATCCAAACATGTAGGCAGTTTTCTAGAAAAATTTCCATCACTTACAACTCTCGATAGGATAAACCACCTATGCCTTATAATCGGTTTCCCTCTTGTTACGATTGGAATAGCACTGGGCCTCTTATTAGCAAAAGAAATATGGGGGGCTTCTTGGGAGTGGGGACAAAAGGAGACCTGGTCTTTGGTTACCTGGTTTCTATATGCAGTCCTTATTCACGGTAGGCTGGCATCAGGCTGGAAGGGAAGAAAGGCTGCTTTGGGAGCGGTACTCGGATTTGGCATAATTCTCTTTACTTTCTTTGTAATAGGATACCTCGCCCCCGGGCAACATGATTTCCTGGGTCAATAAGAATAAAACTCCAAGTATTTTGAGACTATTATGAAACCCAAAAATAAAAGTTCTCAGTTTCCATTTTGTATAAGAGTTACTTTATATCTTGGTTTCCGCTTGGTAAACTAGTAAGTGCATTAACTATTGCGCCATAATAGAAAGATAAAAGGCTTGTTAGCCTAATGATAAGTTAGGAAATCAAAAAATTAGGGGAAACTGAGTTGGCTAAGAAAAAAGAACTTGATGAAATTTATTACCTTGGATATTTCAAAAAGCTCTACGAATCATGGGAAGAGTCCACACATAAGATGATGGATATATGGTTTAATAGCTCGCTTATGGAAAGAGCCATCGAAAAATCTTCAGAATTTAAGGATTACGTACAGGATTTTATGGAACAAAGTTTAGAGCAAAGAAACGTTCCTGAACGAAATGAAAGGGATAAACTTCTTAATACAATAGACTCCCTTGAAATAAAAATAGCTAAATTCGAAGAAAAAGTAGAAGGTCTGGAGACCAAACCAGAAAAAGTCTCACCCAAAACTAAAAGTAGAGTCAAAAAGTCCAAGGATCAAAAGTCTTAATGGACTTTGGCCCGAGGCAAATAATTTTTAATTCAAAGCCCTCACAACACTCCCTTTAACAAATATGGCTTGATGTGAAAGAATAAAAATAGACAGGAGGAAGAAATGGGATATGAATATATAGATTATCAGAAAGAACCAAGCGGCGTAGGCGTCCTTACTATCAATCGTCCAAAAGCTCTAAATGCTCTCAATTGGGATACGCTTAGGGATCTTGGTAACTTTATTGAGAAAGATTTTCCAAAAGAAGAAATAAAAGCCTTAATTATCACAGGATCAGGTGAGAAAGCTTTTGTCGCAGGCGCTGACATAGCTCAAATGAGCGAGATGAGTAGCGCCGAATTTAAAGAGTATACGGACTACGCCCACAACGTATATAGTCTTATAGAAAATATCCCTTGTCCTTCTATAGCCGCTATAAACGGGTATGCATTAGGCGGTGGGTGTGAGCTTGCTCTTGCATGTGATATAAGAATAGCCTCGGAAAAAGCAAAAATGGGTTTCCCTGAAGTTAAGCTTGGAATATTCCCGGGATGGGGAGGATCGCAAAGAATTACACGGATCATGGGCGTAGGCAAAGCTAAAGAGCTCATATTTACCGGTGAGATGATTAGCGCTGAAGAAGCTCTTAGAATTGGTCTGGTTGAAAGGGTTGTGCCTCATGAGGAAATAATGAGTGAAGCAAGGAAATTGGCCGAGTCTATTGCTAAACGAGCGCCATTTGCAGTCAGTATGTCAAAAAAAGCAATAAATTCAGGGTCAGAGATGGATTTACAAAAAGCGCTTCTTCTTGAGAAAAAACTCATTTCGTTATGTTTCGATTCTGATGATAGAGTTGAAGGTATGAAAGCATTTCTCGAGAAAAGAGAACCTGATTTCAAAGGAAAATAATTATGGTTTAATAATAAGTATTAGGGTAAAGTATTATTCTATCAGCAATACACCGATATAAATCAATTCAAATAAAACGGAGACTATAATGCTATCTAGAATACAAAGTAGTCATATAACATTTTTATTATTTATTCTTTTTTTAGCAGTTTCGTTTAACTTAACTACGAACGCTTTCTCAAAGGAGGAGAAAATGTCTGGAGATATACAGGAAACACCGTCAGGCTTAAAATATATCGTAATTGAACCAGGTGAAGGGGATAAACCCGAAAAGGGAAAGAAGGTAAAAGTCCATTATACAGGCAAACTCGAAGACGGAAGTGTATTTGACAGCTCAATTAAAAGAGGAGTCCCGATAGAGTTCACACTTGGCGTAGGCCAGGTAATCAAAGGCTGGGACGAAGGAATTGCAGATATGAAAGTAGGTGAGAAGCGCCAGCTCATAATACCGCCTGATCTTGGGTATGGACCTAACGGGCATCCACCTGTAATTCCGCCGAATTCAACCCTTATTTTTGATGTAGAATTGGTAGAGATTAATTAATAAGTTTCTCCTAATAACCATTAAAGTCGGTTGCATTTCTCGGTTCAGAAGTTACTAATTACTAAGAAATAAATACGATCCTGAGAAAAGGAACAATGAATTATCTAGCACACCTATATTTAGCAGAGGATTCAGACGAATCTTTACTTGGAAATTTATTGGGAGATTTCGTCAAAGGGCATCTGGGAAACGAATACAGCCCTGAGATAATAAAAGGCATTAAGACACATAGAAAGGTAGATGCCTATACTGACTCTAATGAGAAGTTCTTAGCATGTAAAAAATTACTTAGACCGGATAGAAGAAGATTTGCGGGGATCATTGTTGACTTAAGCTTTGATCACTTTCTTGCAAAAAATTGGTCTCAATATTCAAATGTCGAACTAATCAAGTTTACTAATAGAGTATATGACCTGCTAATAAGCCGGGAAAACACACTTCCAGAGAAACTTAGAGATCGTCTACCTACTATGATTGAAGAAGACTGGCTAGGGTCCTATAGGAATCTTGATGGGGTAGCACTTGCTCTATACAGAATATCAAAACGAATATCCATACGTTTCAAAAAAGCCCAGTCCATTGAAGGCGGAATAGAAGATATAAATTCAAATTATGAGGCGCTAGAATATAATTTCAAAATTTTCTTCCCGGAATTAATCTCGTTCGTGGATAATTACAGAAAAACAACTTTTAAATCCAGGGACCTACCTTCGGCTGATTTGCTTGTTAAGTAAGGAAATAGTTTTATTCCAGGCAGCATTAAAATCAGAGCTACGAAGTGAATTAGGCCAGTTTAGCTCCTGATGGTTTTCAATATATTTATAAAGCTCTAACTGTCTGGGTGACAAGAATGAATCCGGAGACCGCAAGCTTCCAAGTGAGGCGTTTACCCTAGCAATTTGCAAATTCGTCATGGGCACATAACTGTATAAAGTGCCGGACAAATAATATTTAGGTCTGCTATCGGCTCTGAAGCTACTACGGGGAGAAACAGAACCCTCCCCTACAATATCCTTAGCTACGGCACTCTGTCCACTGTTTACAGTAAAAATATGACTGGCAACATTATTTGATTTTCCTTTTTTCACAAGGTCTTCAAATGAAATAATTTTAGGATTAAACTCGAGTTCTACAACTTCATACCCACCCATAAAACCCGGCTTGGTTGAAATCACACCCTTAATATTTGCTAGCTTTCCCTCTCCTATCCAAAAACAATGCATAGCAAAAACTGCACGCTCTCTGCTTCCAGATTTCACATTCAACTCCTGGGCTAAAAGACTCAAATATGGCGGCACAGTATTATTATTACTCTCTAGAGCAGTGATCATTGCTCCTACTAATCCGGCTTTTGTATAATCCCCGCTTAGCCTTGAAACTAGCTCTTGACGCTCCGGGGTCATAATTCTCACTACTGGATTATTCCAGGAAGGCTCCCCAAATGACTTTAGCACCCTCTCATCTTCACCCTTATTATTATTGTAAATTGCCGCCGGAACAAAGAGTGTTTCAATGGCTTCAACAATAAGGGGGTGACTTAGAACATTTTTGCCGTAACCTGAAGATGTGCTGCATCCCGGAACCTCTTGAAAAAGCACAAGCAAAGGTTTATTTAGCTTCTTAGCCTTGGTTGTAGCCTCATCAAAATTTCTAATCCAATCCACTTCTCCAAGTTCAACAGGCGAATCTTTGGCCCCTTTTAGCTCCGCTAAAAGGATAGAAGAACTTATTTCGTCAGTACTGTTATCTTCTTTTGCATTCCCGGATAAAATAAAAACATAAAACAGTAAAACTATCGCACAGACTGGAATTTGTAGTAGAATTTTATTCATATCTCACCTCATCTATCTATTATTTAGAACAACAAAGACCTCATTCTTATCATATGATAAGAGATACCCCAAAAAGTTGCATTAAAAATATTTAGTCTAAATTGTTCAAGCATAGAATTGTCTTTGATGAAAATTGAAAGCCTCTTAAACATGATATAGTATTTTATACGATTTCATAATAAATTTGGTAGGTTAGAAAACTGAATAGAAAAAAGTTTGAAGAATTAGTAGATAATGCTTACGAAAAAATTCCTGAGCAATTTAGGGATAAAATCGACAATGTGGTGATCACTGTAGAGGATTATCCAAGTACTGAAGATCTTGAGAAACTAAAGATCAGAGGCAAAGGGTTACTACTCGGGCTTTATAGAGGAACCCCCCTTCCACAGAGGAGTATATGGCAGGGTGTAAGATTGCCTGATGAAATAGTGCTTTACCGAAAAGATATAGAAAAGGTATGCAGAACTGAAAAAGAAATAGAAGACAGGGTAAACGAAGTTCTTCAGCACGAAATTGCACATTATTTCGGCCTTAATGACGACGAGATATATGAGCTTATGGGACGACATTAATCGCTTAAAATACTGCTACCTATCTAACTAACTAACTAAAATGAGTACACAAGAACAAAATCGATCGGCAATATTACTAATACACTGCCCCGATAGAAAAGGCCTGGTTTCAGCCATTACGGAATTCATTTTCAAAAATGATGGGAACATTCTATATCTCGACCAGCATGTTGATGCAGAACAAAACATATTTTTTATGAGGGTAGAATGGGACCTTGCAAACTTTTCAATACACTCTGAAAAAATCGGCGAGTATTTTGATACTCTGATAGGTGAAAAATTTGAAATGCAATGGCGACTGTATTTCTCAGACTACACCCCGCGAATGGCTATTTTTGTTTCAAAGATGTCCCACTGCCTTCATGACATTCTATCAAGAAGCCAATCCGGTGAATGGAATGTAGAGGTACCACTCATTATAAGCAATCACACCGATCTTGAGCCGATTGCGAGAACATTTGGAATTGACCATCATACAATCTCTGTTACTAAAGAGAATAAGAAGAACGCTGAGGAGAAACAACTCGAATTTCTTAAAAAATATAAGATTGATTTCATTGTTCTCGCCAGATATATGCAGATTCTTAGTGATGAATTTGTATCACACTATCCAAACAAAATAATTAACATTCACCATTCTTTTCTACCTGCGTTCCCCGGCGCCAAGCCCTATCATTCCGCCTACGAGCGTGGGGTAAAAATTATCGGCGCCACAAGCCACTATGTCACAGCTGATTTAGACGCCGGCCCCATTATAGAACAAAGTGTTGTCCGAGTAAGCCATAAGGACAATATCGAGGACCTTGTCAGAAAGGGGCGTGATCTTGAAAAAGTAGTCCTATCACAGGCCATCTGGCACCATCTGAAACGCCACATACTCGTATACGGCAACCGTACTCTGATATTTGATTGATTGTTAGTGTTTCTTATAATGCTTATAAATAGAAGGAAAGGTCTTTCAGTTACTATGTATAGAAACTCACTATTACATAAAATTTTTCTAAGTCTTTTTTTCTTGTTGGTAATACCGGGCTTAAGCCCTACCCTATCATACGGCTCCGATAATATGGAGACGGCTTATAATAATTCCCAATTTGAGAAAGTTAAGCTGATTAGCAGGGGCAGGTTGATAAATGTGATGAAATATCTTGAACCCCACAAATATACGGTCTTTATGTTTTATGCCGACTGGTGTGCACCTTGTAAACCGCTTAAGGAAAAACTTGGAGAGCTTGCAGAGAGGGTCAACAATATGGCACTTAGAGAAATCGATATTATAAATTTGGAAAATCCACTGGTTAAATATTACAACATACCCGCAATTCCTTTTTTTCTTGTTTATGGCCCGGACGGGAATTTCCTTGAGCGTGGGCCAATGCTATCTAAAAACCTTTTAAAAACTATCGCTACTGAAACCAGTAAATAAATATCTCATCTAAGGCCTATGGCAAATAATATTTCAACAGAGCTTAAGAACCTGATCGGCTTTCTCAAAAATTGGTATAACGAAATTGTTGTTATCTGTTTCGCGACCCTCTTTATGATTCTGCATAGCTACCGTGAGATAGAAAATTTCTGGATCAGCTCTTTTATATATTTTGGGATATTTCCTGTACTTACTATATTAATATTTCTAAGGAAGAACCCGCTTGATTTTGGCCTGAGGCTAGGGAATTACAGACTCTGGCTGCCTTATATTCTAATCTTTCTCGCTATAGCAATTCCAATACTCTATTTCACCTCCGACATGTCTTCCGTGCAAGGTTACTACCGCTCCCACAGAAACTTTGATCTGCTTAAATACGCGCTCCAGATGGGGGTATATATGCTGGGGTGGGAGTTCTTATTCCGCGGGTTCATGCTGTTCGGACTAAAAGAGAAATTCAAAGAGGGCAGCATTATTATACAGATGATTCCCTTTGTACTTTTGCATTTCGGAAAGCCCGAGATAGAAACGATCAGCACAATATTCACAGGACTGCTCTGGGGATATATATGCTACCGGGGAAAATCCTTCTGGCCCGCTTTCATAATGCACATTGTGGTAAATATCTCGAATAAAGCGTTTGTACTGGGATTAGTATAGTTATTTATACTCAGTAATTTCAAGCAGCACACCGTCAGGGTCGTAGAAATAGCAGAGCATCTTATGCCCTGCGTCGTGAGTAACAACAGTTGTAGGAACAGTCACAGGCTCGCTCAGCAGTCTTACACCCGCATCTTTTAGTTTCTTAGCTGAGGCTTGTATATCATCGACTCTAAGGGCAATGTGACGTAGACCAATTGTATTTGCAAGTGAATTAGCAGGTATAGATTCGCCAATTGGAGATTTATAGCAGAGCAGCTCAATACGCGGCTCCCCGGCAGGTGCAACGATAAATACTACATCAGCAACTACACCCTTGATTCCGACAATTGACTCAATCCAGTCCCCCTCAAGATGGGCGCTGTTTGTCTTCTCAAATCCCAGAATCTCGGTATAAAACTTCACCGACCTTTCCAGATCTGAAACAACAATGTTTATATGGTCTATAGATTGGATCATTTTTTAGCTTTCAATAGTTTATAAAGAGATACTGATCGTGTCCGGGATATGGTTCAGAATGGCCGAAGTTAATGCCCCTCAAACTTCACCTTCTTATCTTTAAGAGCTTTAATTGCCTGCTGTAAGCCTCCCATCGTTAGTGGAAACATGCGGTCTTTCATAAACTCCCTTACCATTCCAATTGACTCTGTATAGCGCCACTCATCAACAGGCACAGGGTTAAGCCATACCATATCTGAAAATTGATCTTTAAGGCGATCAAGCCATACAAACCCCGCTTCATCGTTATCATGCTCTACACTCCCGTTCTGGTATAAGAGCTCATACGGGGACATAGAAGCATCTCCAACTATAATCACTTTATAATCGCTGTTATAGGTGTGCAGTACTTCAAATGTGGGTATGGCTTCCTGCCGTCTCCTAACATTATCCTTCCAGACCGATTCATAGAGACAGTTATGAAAGTAATAGTTCTCTAAATGCTTAAATTCGTATTTAGCTGCTGAGAACAAACGTGAACATAGCTCAATATGATCATCCATCGAGCCTCCAATATCGAGAAACAAAAGTACTTTTACATTGTTCTTTTTAGCCGCCACCATCTCTAGCTCAAGAAGACCGCCATTCCTGGACGTTTTATCAATAGTCTTATCCAGATCAAGCTCCTCTTTGGTTCCTTCTCGTGTTAGTATGCGGAGTCTCCTGAGCGCCATCTTCATATTCCTTGTCTCAAGCTCAACACCGTCATCCAAGTCTTTAAATTCCCGCTTATCCCAAACTTTAATAGCTCTTCTGTTCCTGCTTTCTTCCTGCCCGATCCTAATACCTTCGGGATTGAATCCATAAGCCCCGTAGGGTGAAGTCCCTCCTGTCCCTATCCATTTATTACCGCCCTGATGCCTTTTCTTCTGGGTTTTCATAAGTTCTTTAAGGCGCTCAAGCAGTTTATCGAGCCCGCCCATAGCTTTAATCATTTCCTTGTCTTCGTCGGTAAGCTTATTTACGAAACTTTTCTTAAGCCACTCCTCAGGGATTTTCATAAATTCTTCCATATCTATCTTCTCTATCCCTTCAAAGAAATATCCGAAAAGGAGGTCAAATCTATCTAAATGGTGCTCATGTTTGATTAATGATGTGCGGCCAAGGAAGTAGAAGTCGTCGACGCTATATTCTACAACATCTTTATCAAGCGCTTCAAGAAATGTCAGGTATTCTCTGATCGTTACCGGAATACCGTCATTTTTAAGTAGTAAGAAAAAGTCTAGGAACATATCTCACCTGCATTTTTATAAAGGTAACTAGTTACCGTCTAAACCTGAGCCTAATACGGGTAAGTAGATCGTGATCCTGCTCGTTTTTAAGCAGTGCTCCTGCCAAAGGAGGAAGTTCTTCTGACAAGTCCACATTACCTAATTCAGATTCTGTGACCTTGCCTACTATAAGGAGTTTAATCCAGTCTATAAGCTCGCTGGTAGAAGGCTTTTTCTTAAGACCGTCAATTTCCCTTAGATCATAAAACACATTCATCGCGTTCTCAATTAATTTATTCTCAAGCTTGGGGTAATGAACCTTTACAATTGATTTAAGAGTCTCACGCTCCGGAAAACTGATGTAATGAAAGAAACACCTTCTCAAAAAAGCGTCCGGCAGCTCTTTTTCGTTGTTAGAAGTAATGATAATAATAGGGCGGTGTTTAGCTTTTACAGTTATTTTTAGCTCGTAGCAATAAAACTCCATCATATCCAGCTCAAGGAGTAAATCATTGGGAAATTCAATGTCTGCCTTGTCTATCTCGTCAATTAGCAATACAACCTGTTTTTTTGACTCAAAAGCCTCCCACAATTTTCCCTTGTTAATATAATTTGATATATCACTCACCCTCTCATCTCCCAATTGCGAATCGCGAAGCCTCGATACAGCGTCGTACTCGTAGAGCCCTTGCTGTGCTGTGGTGGTGGATTTGATATGCCAAGTGATTATATCTTTCTCAAGAGCTTCAGCCACTTCAAACGCCAGCATAGTTTTACCTGTGCCCGGCTCACCCTTTATTAAAAGCGGCCTCTCAAGTGTTATAGAAGCATTTACGGCAAGATTTAAATCCCTTGTCGAAATATAATTATCTGTACCTTTAAATTTCATATTATAAGCCTCTTAATATTTCTGTGATCATAATTTGTTAGGATACCCGTTCAATACTATAAAATTAAATCTTATCTGACGGGTTCTCATCATCGGGATCGTATTGTGGTATGGATACCACAAGAAGCCTGTTATGCTCAGAAGCTCTAAGTACCTTATGATGGATCCCTTCTTTGACTATAACTAGATCATTTAGGGACGATTCTACAGTCCAAGTATTACCATTTTGGGGATCATAAAACTCAAACTTCAAATCTCCGTCCAGAACAAAGAAAATCTGATCGAAAGTTTTATGATAATGAGCATCCATCTGCTCCATATCAACTGCTATTGCTACACCCGCTCTCTCATATTCATTGCTATTAATTATCTCCCGCATTTCCCTGGCATAGGGGGAATCCAGAACATTATGGTCTGCATATTTTTTAGTAATCATAATACGCCTCAAATTCATAAAGTTTTCATTAGTAAAATTTTACTTCTCCGTAACCAGCTCAAGAATCTTATATACACGGCTCACCATTTCTCTTGGATCCTCTAGATAACCTGCTGCAATCAATGCATTATCTAGTATTTGCTCAACTACAAGTTTGGCAGTATCGGAATCTTTATCTTTAAGGCCGGCCAGATTTTTGATAAGTTCATGGCCTGGGTTAATTTCAAGATTAACAGAATTCTGCATATTAACGTCCCGTTTCATCGCTTTCATCATACGGCGCATTGACGGCGTCATAACCTTATCCGCATTAAGAGCAATCGCGGGGCTATCGACCAGACGTTTGCTAACGCTGACATCATTGACGGAATCACCAAGTGTCTCCTTGATCCATTCACAAAGAGTTTTTGCGTCATCATCGGACATTAAGTCTTTCTTTTTGTCAGACGTGACTTCCTCAAGCACAATATCCGAGTTATCAGCGGAAACGAGGTCCTTATCGTCATACTTTGCCAGACTGGTCATCACGAATTCATCAACTGGCTCATATAGATATAGCACTTCGATCCCACTGGCCTTAAAAGCCTCCAGATGAGGACCGCCGTCTATTGTTTCCCTATTAGGTGCATATAAATAATAAATCTCTTTTTGCTCTTCTTTCATTCGGGACACATATTCATCAAGAGTAGTAAATTCACCTTTTTCAGCTGCCGAGGACTCGTAGCGAAGAAGTTTTGCAAGCTGATCCCGGTTCTTAAAATCTGCTGCCACCCCTTCCTTTATAAATATTGAAAAGTTCTGATAAAACTCTTTATACTTCTCCTGATCGTTTTTAGACTCTTCTTCAAGCAGCTTAATAAACCGCCCCGTTATTACCTGACCGATTTTATTTGCAAGCGCACTGTCCTGCATCTTCTCACGAGATATATTGAGAGGAAGATCAGCGCTATCCACTACCCCCTTTAGAAATCGCATCCAGTCCGGAAGAAGCCCTTTAGGATTTGAGTCGATCAGTATTTTTTTGCAGTAAAGACTAACGCCCGGATCAACTTTCCCAAAACCCAATTGCTCCGGATTGAGTTTAGGTACAAAGATAAGGGCGTTTATTTCAATTGGAGCATCCGAGCTAAAGTGCATCCTATAGTTAGGATCATCAAAAGCGTTTGCCTGGAATTTATAAAACTCAGTATACTCCTCATCCTTTATCTCATTCTTGTTTCTCATCCATATGGGCTGGATGTTATTAATCTGCTCACCGTTTAACTTAATAGGGAATTGTACGAAGCTTGAATAGTGCTTGAGGACATGTTTTACCCTTTCAGTATTTGAGAACTCTTTATCTTCTTCTTTTAAACCTACTACGATCTTTGTACCGCGCCTCACACCCTTTGCACTCTCTATTTCGTAAGTTCCTCCACCGTCACTTTTCCACAAAAGACTCTTTGCAGTTTTTTTCCAGTTATGCGTATAAACCTCTACAGACTTAGCAACCGTAAACACGCTATAGAAACCAACCCCGAACTGCCCGATCAGGTTTTGTTTAACTTCGCCTCCTTTCTTTACGGCATCAAGGAAAGCCTTTGATCCCGAATGGGCGATTGTGCCCAGGTTTTGGGTGAGTTCATCCCGGGTCATTCCAATTCCATGATCTTCTATTGTTATAGTATTTTCTTTGTCATCTGTAGTAATACTAATTTCTAAAGGAAGCTCTTCATCATAGACTTCTTTTTCCGTTAGTTGTAGATATCTCAATTTTTCGAGCGCATCTGAAGCATTAGATACAAGCTCTCTTATAAAAATCTCTTTGTCGGTGTATAGAGAATTAATAACAATGTCCAGCACTTGTTTTACTTCAGCCTGGAATTCATATTTTTTTGCAGCTTTTTCAGACATTTATGTAACATACCCCCTGTTAATATGCTTGGATATTGTTGATAGGAAATTCAACTAGTTCAAGCTTAAGATAGTCACTAGTATGGGATTTTCAAGCCCACTTACGCCTTTTAATTAGGCAATTTTTCAGGATTCGAACTTTTTCTGGCTTCAGCCTCGACAAAGACTCTTTTCACTTGCAAGTAGTTCTTCTTTATCTCTTTATCCAGCTTTTCGACTGTGGT
>SMWY01000066.1 GCA_004356555.1 Candidatus Dadabacteria bacterium | reverse complement strand
TAATTTATTGGTATCTCTCAGTATATATAGGATGGTTGTATAATGCCAGGTTGTACTGCACCCCTTTAGTCAAGCTAGGTTTAAGTTGGATTTATTAATATCAAAACCAAACAAAAAAGGGAGCCGAAGCTCCCTTGATTTATGACCAATTTTGTCAGTATTTTTTAAGCTGTTGCTTTCTTGTAGGACTTTCACCCATAACTCTGAAAGATAATTTCGCTTGAAAACTTACTTCTTGTTTACCCTCTGAAATGCTTGCTTGCATCTAGAACTAACCTTATCTATATTTTTTTCAAGACAATCCAGTAAACGCCCCTCGCCGGGCTTTATATCCGAACAGTAATTTACGAGGTCCTCTTCACATTCGTTTACCAAATATGTTAGTGTCGCTATGAAATGCTCAAGTTGTGCCGAAGCCTCATAAAGAGCGAATTCACATCCGGCAGAAAGTTTGTCTGAACGTGCGTAAAGACAAGCTAGAATCCTACCTTCACCAGGCGTTACATCTTTGCAATAAGATTCGAGTTCCGTTTTGCATCCTTTTGCAACAGTTTCTACTGGTCCATCCTGTGCCGATGAAATTTCTCCTACAAACGGAATACAGAACATCACTATAACAAAGAATACTTTTTTCATTACTATTCTCCTTTCTTATGATTTTGAATATTATCTGATAAACTTTACGTTTAGCTAGGTGGGGATTATATAATAGAAAAAGTAGAATTTCAATAACGTAATGCTACAAATTAAGAACATGTTTGACCTGTTCCACTTTTGTCAAGAAAGGTTTGAATTGGAATCGAAGCTTTCATCTAAAAAAGATTGAGATTTGTAAGAACGTGAATATTACTGATTTTATGTTACCACTGCTCCACTAGAAAACACTCCTAACCTGCCTATATTATTATATAATTAAAGTGGGTGGCTGGGTGGACAAGGTTAGAACCTCTTTGATGGGAACTTAAACAAAGTTTAAAACTAAATAGGGAGCCAAAGCTCCCTTTTTGTCAATCAAGAATTTAGCAAGTTATTTCTTCTCTTCCAATATGAATGCCACTGTCTGGACTTTAATTTTTCCGTCCTCGAAAAAGAATGTATCGCTTGCGAACGGGATTTTGTACCCATCGGATTCCGCATTCCAGATAAGGTAAGCGAAATTGCCGTCTACTACCTTTTCTACAAGCTCAAAGTCTGAGCCCTGAGGTAGTATATTTTGGGTCAGATTAACGAAAAACTCCCTTATGTTATCGAGCCCCTTTATAACGGAGTTCGGGATTATTATGGTAGAATCTTCCGTGTAATCCTCAAGTATGGCATCAACATCCCTCGCTCCAAATGCACCTAAGTGGTGATTTAATATCGATTCGGACATAACATATCTCCTTGATACACAGTTAATAGAAACATAATACACTTTATATCCACCGTATAGCAATTCTCAATTATTAATTTGCATTTCAATATCTGCGTACTTACTCGCTTTATTCAAGCAGTTTTTAAATTTGAATTATGATTTTTTTAAAAATCATCTTCCGTTTGAATCAGTGTGCGGTATATTTATAGACTACAGAATGCTATACTGCCACTAAAACACCCCTAACCTACCTATATTATTGTATAAATTGAGGTGGGTGGTTGGGTGGACAAGGTTAGAACCTGTTTGATGTCTACTAGAGAGGTCGTTTCCCCCTAAAAATATCCAATATAGACAGCTAGTTAAGTAGGTTTTATGGCTATTGTTTGTGTGCCGCTCTCCTTTGAAGTATTTAAATTGAAAGGTCAATAGACGTTAAGCGTTTACTTCCCTTCTACGAATAACCATGAATCCTACTAAACCTAGAATGCTTGTCATTGGAACTCATTTGATGATAGAATGATTCCAAATGTTAAAATATCTTATTGCGTTTACATCTCTAATCTTTCTATTAACTTTAGATATAAGTTACTCCTGGAAAAACGGTCCTTCAGGAGATGCTAGAACTGACGAAGACCATCCAAGTTGCGAAATTATCCCTTACTCTACTCACGATTGGGTAGCAGACCAAGCAAGAGCATTATTACCCGAACAAGAAAGAAAGTGGCTTGACGATAATAAAAAGCTTTACCTCTTAGGTACTGAGGCACCTGATAATAGTGAAATTCCAGACAGCTGTAACGCTCCAAATAATGGTTATGATGATAGAAGTAGTGGACACAGTGTAAAGTGGAATAGCGACTTCTCAGCATTCTTTATCGGCAGTAATGGTAACAAACATGACAGAGCAGCATTTAGAGCCGAAGAAGAGTATTTAAAAGCTCAGTCAGCTATTAGACAAGGTCAATTATCAGATGCAGCATTTTATGCAGGTGCAATGGCTCACTATATAGGAGACACTTCGCAATACGGTCACTCAGTTGATTTTGAGCACCATCATAGCGACTACGAAGGTATCATTAGCACAAGGACTGATAGCTTCGAAGAAGGAGTATTTGAGAGTGATATATTAGCTGACGGACTAACAGAAATAGACGCTTATGATGCTGTAGTAATAATTTCCAAATCGACCGCAGAAGGCGAAGGTGATATTAAGTCCGCTGAATGGATGGACATTAACTACAACAACAGGAATGAAGAATACTTCGATAGCGTTGGAGCCTCTCTAAACCTAGGTGTCAATACCTTAGCTGATGTGTTGCATACCCTTTATGTAAACAATGAAGAGTTTATTACGAACCCTGACTCAGTTGATGAATTAGAGCCTCTAATCTATACCGTAAAAGAGGGGGACACTTTAGGTTCAATCGCAAGAGAATTTTTAGGTGATGGAAGACGGTGGAGAACTATTTGGGTTGCTAACAAAGATATAATTGATAATCCCTCGAACCTTCAAATTGGTATGCAATTGGTGATTCCATAATATTATGAAAGTACTCTTTAAAAAATGTACTGCACCCCTTTTCAAGCACGGTTTAAGTTGGAATCATGACCTCCTATATATGGGGTATTCTTTCAAAAATCTAACTTAACTTATGGACCTATTATAGGGGGCAGGTCACCCCCTCCGCCGTACATTCCAATGTCGATGAATGCAGTGGCGTTTTTGAAAGTATCCATCTGTTCCGTATCGTTATATGTCACGACTACTATAAAAACTACAGAACCGCGTTTCTGCTCCACACTCATAAGTTCAACTCTTTTACTACCTTTAATGATAACAGGGAAAAGAGTTAGCAGGCTTGAGGGACTATTGCTATTAGTTCTCTATACCGCGTTTATATTTGTGGTCTTTAGATAAACTACCTGGCTTTGAACTTAAGGTCGGTCTTGTTCCTATCCCATGTGTTCTCAGATATTTCTTTTATCTCGGCAACTCTTATCTTCTGTGTCACAGTTATAGGAAAACCGTTTTCGTACACTTCTATAAACCTCGGTACCATAAACACCGGGGATTTTTCAGCCATCCATTTGGAAAACTCTACAGGATCAAAACTTGCCCCCTTTTCCAGGGTGAGATTAAGCTTGATCTCGTCATCGGAAACGTTGGGCAGTCTTATACCAACAGCTATAGCCTCCTGTATCAAATCATACTGCATTGCCACATCCTGCACTGCTATCGGGTCAACAGTTTCTCCGGACACCCTTATTCTGCTGAATCTTCCTGCGAAGTAATACCTTCCGTCAATTCCTCTGGCAAAGAGGTCGTCTGAATTAAAGAACCCGTCGTCATCAAACGCTTCTCTGGTTCGTCTTTCGTCTTTAAAGTATTCGTTTAATGTTGTGTGTGGTACAAGGGGTTTTATAAACAGTAGACCTTTAGCCTCATCGGGTGGTGTTGGCTCTTCATAAGGATCCCAGAAATGCCTTAATCTCTTAGTAATATCTTCAGGGTCTCTTAGTTCTGTATAATATCCATCCATTGGGAAACCTGATGATCCCGGGCGATGGTCTTCAGGGTCATTCCAGAGTACCATGCCCATTTCAGTGGAACCGTAACCGTCTATCACCCTTACTCCGAACCTCTCCTGAAATTCTAGTAAGTTTCTTGGCGCAGGGGAACCGAGCATGATTCTGATTTTATGTTTCTTATCCCATTCAGTAGACTCCGCAGCCCATAGATACTCTGCAACAGCTCCAAGCATGTTAACACCGGTAGCTCCACATCCTGCTGCCCATTTCCAGAAACTTGATGCTGAGAATCTAGTGAAAAATACTGCTGTCGCACCTGCTCCCATAGCACTGAACAAACACATAACCTGAGCATTGGCATGCCCAAGAGAAAGTATACTCATAAGAACATCTTCACTTCTTATACCCTGCTGCTGTAGGTATGAGCGAACGGTCATGATAACGCCGCCGTGGTCTCTTATCACACCTTTTGGCATTCCTGTTGTACCCGAGGTGAACATACATCTTTCCATATCTTCAGTGGTTAAATTAACTCCAGTACCAAAAAAGTGTCCGATATTTTCAGTTGAAGCGCCATCGAATGTATTAAATGGTAAGGTTTTTACTCCACCAATATCTGCAGGCACATTACTAGGATCACCAGTCATAAATATGACTTTAAGGTTTTCTAAATCTCCTGCAATCTCTTCCAGGAACGGTAAGCTTCCCGGATCGACTATAAGTGCAATCAATCCTGAATAGTTAATTACATAAGCTAGTCTTTCGCCCTTTTCATCTTTATTGATAGGTACTTGAACGCCGCCTATTTTATGAATCGCAATAATTGAAATTACATATTCTGAACAGTTGAGCATGTACATTCCAACCTTATCACCTTTATTAATTCCAAAGTCATCTTTTAGACCGTTAGCAACTCTATTAGCCCATTTATTCGTTTCCTTATACGTATAGCTTTCAGAAACTTCCCCATCATTATTAGCAATTTTAAACATTGCTTTATCAGGGAATTGTACTGCCCCCATCTCAAGGTATTTTGTAATTGGCTGCCACTCCGTCGTGTTATCAAAATTTCCGAACGGGAGTGTTCCTTCTCCCAGGTATTTTGCATCCCGGGGTTTGAATAATAAAAGTATTATAATCCTCCTTCTTTAATAACGAATTATCTGACCAGCGTTAACATCACGGTAAATATTCCAACTATAGTTGTATATCTCATAATAACACCTCCAAATATATCTTGTATTCACTTCATTAAATACTATAGCCGGGATTTTAAATAAAAGTTGTAATTAAGCTCGGTTTAAGTTGGAATAATGAAAAGGACAATGGATGCTTCCTAGCCATAGGGCAGGTCACTTTCTTCAACTATGG
>SMWY01000065.1 GCA_004356555.1 Candidatus Dadabacteria bacterium | reverse complement strand
CTTGAGAGACGCTAGTTCTCTTTTGTCTCGTTCATATAACGGAAATAGGCAAGGAGATTATCCAGATCCCGCTCTGATAAATCAGGGTAGTCGGGCATTTGTGTGTAGCGGTATTTGGAAGGGTTTTTTATGAACTCCTTAATCATGTAGGCATTTCGGTAAGTAACTATACTTTGGGGAGCATTGAGATCGGGTCCTACCTTGCCTCCTTCCCCGTTCATGGAATGACATCTGACACAGCGGCCCTTAAAAATCTCATACCCTTTATAAACAGATGAATTTTTCGATACGCCCGATGGAAAAACAGGGGAGTACTGGTCTTCAAACTTAATCAGGTTTATAGACGAAAGCTGCCAGGGCCAGGGGTATTTATTTGCTGTTGTTTGATCTTTCCCAGTCCATACAAGATAAAAGGGGCCAGGGGTTACCTCTTTAATACTAATCTGCTCCCACTCCTCAAAATCCAGATCGCTGAAAACTATATATCCTCCGGACTGCTTCAATTTGGAAACCGGAGAGACAGAAACGTATCCATCAAGAGCTTCAAACACAACATCTGTGAACTCAGAACTTTTCCATTCATCTCCAAAACCTAGCTCTAACACATCTTGTACTTTAAACCCTTTGTAGCTCTTTTCCTTTTTGTACATTGGATCATGAAATTTAATCTCGTGAGTTTCGATATTTTCCTCTAGATCTTTCAAATTGACATCTTTAACAATTACTCTCGAAATTAAAAACTTAAGGGAGGGATATTGCGTGATGTTTGAATCTTTATCTTGAAGAATATTAATTATTAATAGGGATACCATAATAACAGCTATCAGGATTAAAAGAGATCTAGCTGCTTTATCAGGATCTCTGAATGATACTTTATTAGTATTTTTTGTGGGACCAGCCATCATTAACCTTTATTTATTAGTAGTTATAGTTACTTATTATATCTTCATTTTAATTGAAATTCTGTTAAAAATTCTTAATTGTTTTTACAGCAGCTTGAAACTAATTCAAAACACTAATTAACAAAGCGCATGTTGATTAAAATTACATCTCCATCCATAATATTTTTCCTGCTATTATAAAAGGAAATCTGATAATGAAACTAAAAAACAAAATTGTCTTAATTACAGGGGGCGGCACAGGTATCGGGAAAGCGACCGCTTTTCTATTTGCAAAGGAAGGGGCAAAAGTAGTTATCACCGGACGTAGGGAACAAATTTTACAAGAAGCCGTCGATGAAGCTAAAACGGAGAATCTGGAAATAGACTATGTAAGAAGCGATATATCAAAAGAAGAAGACTGTAAAGCTGCAGTCGAATATATGGTCGGCAAATTCGGGCGAATAGACATACTGTTTAATAATGCCGGCGTTCTTTATAGAGCAATAACACATGAAACAACAACAGAGCAGTGGATTAATACTTTTAACGTAAACGTAAGAGGGATGTACTTTATGTCTAAATACACAATCCCTCATATGTTAAAGCAAGATTACGGAGTGATAGTTAACAACTCCTCTATATTGGGGCTTAAGGCCTCTCCGGGTTTTGCAGCATACAACTCCTCAAAGGGCGCGGTGAATCAGCTTACTAGAAGTATGGCGCTTGAGTATGCAGACAAAGGAATCCGCGTAAACGCGATATGTTTGGGAACAGTTTATACTCCACTAGCTGATGATATGTTTGAGCAATGGGGTGATAAGGAAGCGGCTAGAGAGCATTATATATCTGTTCATCCTATAGGTCGTCTCGCTGAACCTGAAGAAATTGCTCATGCGGTGTTATTCCTTTGCGACGACAACATTAAATTTATGACTGGCACGATGCTTTCAGTAGATGGAGGATTGAGTGCAAAATAAGCTGCAATATATCTAATACTAAAGTATTAATACCTTAGGAGTATAGTACCTATTTGCTTAAGTCTTTTTTAGGTACCCAAATTAAACCTTGCTAGAACACATTAAAATAGTCTAATATTTAAGTAGAGAGCTTGGGGCACTAATTTCGTGTTTTTCCCCTAGTTTCTTCTGAATTATTGTTTTGGTATTTTACTAAATTTTGCCTTTTGCTTCTCTTAAGCCCTCCCGTATCTGTTTTGAGATATGGGAGGGCGTTTTTATTTCTTTTAAAACACTAGGGTTTCTGCATAGCTGCCCGCTTTTGTTTAGGTGGCAACTTCTCAATCGCATATCTGAGAGCCGTTCTCGGCATTTCATTCTTATTATTCATAACGAATTCAAGTACCTCTTGTGGAAACGAGTTACTAGTCTCCTTAAGCATCCATCCTTAACCTTTTTGAACCAGATCATCTTTATCTAAAAGTAATTCTGAGGCTACTTCAAAAACGCTATCCAAGTGCCGCCCTCTTTTTACAGAGTATATTAACGTGACCGCAGAAGCTCTCTTGACCCACCTATTTTTTGAAGACGCCCATAATTTCACTTTGGATAGAGACTCAGGGTACTGATAGACAAAATATCTAAGTGTATGAGTACAGAGATCATCACAATCACTCCAATCATCAACATAGGTTTTAAGCCAGCTTTCAAATACTTTAAAATGCTCATTTTGATACTGATTACTGCATTTAAAGCTCCAGTGAAAGGCTATTACCTTGTGCTCGTAAATTTTTGTTTCTAGAATTTGGTTGCATAACTTTAAAATATCCTCTATTCGAAGCCCTTTTAATTCTTTGAAATACTTATTAGCAATTTTTCTGACAAGAGGAATTCTTACTCCCAGGAAATTTGAAACATCCATTTTGAAATGATCACGTACAAAGATTCTGTACTCTTCATCCGCTTTCGTGTTGAGCTCCGCCTGAATTTCGCGGAATATTTTCTCAAACATATTTATCTCAATAGATTGATCGCCATCAGAATCTATCTTGTGATAACTAATTTCTCACTACTGCGCCACTGTGATTCCAGCATTCCGTAAATTATATGATCCACGTAGTGATCGTAGAGCCATTCCGCATCTCTGATAATCCCCTCATCTTTAAATCCCAACCTCTCGGGGATAGCACGGCTTTTTAAATTCTCGGTAGCGCACCTTATCTCTATCCTGTTAAGACCCATTCTGCCAAATGAATATTCCAGCACTTTAGAGCATGCTTTGGTAATCAACCCCTTCCCCTGATAACTTTCTCCAAGCCAATAACCAATACTCGTTGAGCGGTTTAACCAATCAATTTTATGAAATCCCACCACGCCGCAAAGCTCCCCCCGATGAACTAGTACGAACTGCACAGTCTCATTATTCTCATATTGACCTTGAGAAATTTTGATGAAATCAATCGTATTTTGAAAATGCCTATTATTATCAAGCCAGGGCAGCCACTCTCTTAGGTACTCTCTATTAATATCAAGTAATTCAAACAGCTCTTCCGCATGGCTCTGATTAAGAAGCTCAAGCTCACTGCGGTCATCTATTCTAAGTCTGAAGTAATCGCTCATTACCTTGAAAGACCCCTAAAAAAATTAATCAACTAATAGGCGCTGGTGGTTGAAACGGATTATCTGATGCAGGCATATCCGGAGGAACTGCGGTGCTCGCAGTAACAACATTGCTAGTTAGTGCTGAAAGTTGTTTATATACGTGAGCTAGTGCAACCATAGCAATAGGAATAGTAACAAAAAGCCCCACCAAGAAGACCATAGCCCCTATCAATCCCATTATTAGAAGTACTATTAAAAAGAGAAGCAAAGTCCATTTATAACCATCCGTTAACCTGCCGCTTTCTTTAAATGCTTCAAATACATCCATATTCTTATCGACAATTAGATAGAATGCAAATTGATATTTTATCGCTAAATATGTACTCACTATAATTAATACAAGAAACCCGATTAACATGAATATATAATAAGTATCAGTCTGATACTTAAGCACCGAATATTCATAAAGTACTTTCCACAAATAAGGTCCTATTAATACAAAAAACCAGTATAAAATATAGCCTAACAAAAACTTAATGAATAAAGAACTAGTGAATGACAAAAAATCGTAAGATCCTATTTTATTTTGATCGTATAACCTTAATCCAATCTTGACTACAAATAGTGATGAAATGATAATTACAATCCAATATCCCACGTTAAAAATGAATGACAAAAACGGCAGGCTGTCTTCAAAAAGCCCTGCAAACGCACTAAAAAAGAATTCTACAGAAAACAGGATTATTAGATAGACAATAAAAAAACCTAAATTGTCTTTCATCCTGTCCCAGCCAAAACGTATGGCCTCACCTTTTGAAAACTTATTGTCAGACACGATTAAACTCCTTTACTAGAATTAATAATAAAAAACCTTTTTGAATATTACTTTTTTTAAACCCGTTTAACAATAGAGTTCTATAACAATACGCACGCATTCACAAATATATTCGTCTAGTGGCAAAGCATAAATAGCTATTGAGGCATTCGTGCCGAGAAAAATATACGCTGAAAAGGATAAAACACAGGAACTTCGGGATATAGATCTTGGAGTCTTTCGCGATAACTGTTTAAGAAATCCTCGTGCAGCTCCTGTGGCAAACGCTCAAAATAAGGCAGCAACGCTGTACCCGATAGCCAGTCTATCACAGCCTCTATATTTTCTAAAACATGCGGATAGATTTTTTCAAATACATTTATATCCTGAGCGCCGCTTTCATAAAGCAGATCAGCGTATTCTCCTATTGAAAGTACCGGCCATTCTTTGCTCCAGCCGCCCAATGCGCTGCTAAAAGGCTCTTCTCTCGCTAGTTCGGAGTCGATTGTTTGAGTCGCATGCTTATGGTTTGCGGGAAGCTGAACTGCTATCTGTCCTCCGGGTTTGAGCAGTGATACGAGCCCAGGAATTAATTGCTCGTGATTACTAACCCACTGGATTGCCGCATTTGAAAAGATCAAGTCCCACCCGCCGCTTACCTTTTCAATGGGACACAATTCAAAATTGAGTCCGGGGCGCTTTTTAATAGAAGTTTTTTCAAGCATCTCTTTAGAGCTATCAATCCCCAGCACTTCACTTTGAGGGAGCATATCTAAAACCATTTCAGTCAATTCGCCGGTTCCGCAACCTAAGTCTAGAACTCTTAATCCTTCTCTAACTACTATTAAGCTCATTAAGTCCTTAAACGGCTCAAAACGTTCTTTTTTAAATTTATGATAAAGCTCCGGATTCCAAGACATTAGGTAAAAAATATCTCCTTAAGAGTTCATATCTTGTTAATAATACTGATTTTACATTTCAAATTCTACAATTCACACAAGTAATTAATAATATGCTATCATGTTCTCCCCACTTACAGCTAATGCTGAATAAATTGGAGAGCTAATGCCTACAATCATATATATATAGCAATAGGCGGTGCAGCAGGAGCACTCTTACGTTATTCAATTTCAGGATATACGTATAAATATTTTAACGGCTTTTTACCCTGGGGAACATTGGCGGTAAATCTGCTCGGCTGCTTTACTATTGGGTTTCTTTGGAACATATTTGAGAATTTTGCATACTCCCCAAATATAAGAGTATTTATATTTATCGGAATTCTGGGAGCTTTTACAACCTTTTCGACATTCGGACTTGAGAGCTTTAATCTTATTAGAGAAGGCGAGATCAAATACGCAGTTTTAAACATATTGGTAAGTAATATAGCAGGACTAGCTCTAGTTTTTATAGGCTATATAGCATCTAAATATTTGTTTATCCTTCTAAGATAGGAGATCAAAATGAGAACACCTGAAGAAGGTATGCTGCTTAGAATATTTATTGGAGAGACGGATAGCTATAAGAGTAAAGCCTTATATGAGCAAATTGTATTAAAGGCAAAAGAACTCCTTTTGGCAGCTGTAACTGTTACGCGGGGAATAATGGGATACGGGGCAGACAATGAAATACATACTTCAAAGATACTCCGTCTTTCAGACGATCTGCCGATTATTATTGAGATAATAGATATTGAGGATAATTTAAAAACGATTCTGCCTTTTCTTGATGAAATAATTGGCGGCGGATTTGTGACAATGGAAAAAGTGAGTATTCTTAAATATAGAAAGGAAGTTAGTAGATAAAGTTAAACAAGTTTCTTAGCTATAAATCAACCTTGCTTTTGACATGAACTTGAAGGGTCACATGAACTTATTTAAACTAGTCATACAATAATTATGAAGAGGATCTAATTATGAAGATTGCAGTCGGAAGTGACGAACGCACTCATCTAACTGATTTTGTAATTAAGGTGTTAGAAGATAAGGGCATTGAGCTTGAGCTCCATGGGCCGCTTAACGAAGAGGATATTGGGTGGACTGATGTTGCTGAAAAAGTTGCCGAAAGAGTTAAAGAAGGTTCATGTGATCAGGGAATACTTTTTTGCTGGACGGGAACCGGGGTCAGCATGGCGGCAAATAAAGTCCCTGGGATAAGAGCCGCTCTTTGTGCTGACGCACAAACTGCAGAAGGTGCTAGGAAATGGAACGACGCAAATGTGCTGGCAATGAGTCTCAGAATGACTTCACAGATTGTGGCCAAGGAAATACTCGAAGCATGGTTTAATACGAGTCCGGAAGAGGATGAAAAAACCAATATTGATAAAGTTCAGGAGATAGAAAAGAAATATTACAGATAATACAATTACACAGCGGATAATAATATTTGGAGATTTAAATGAAAAAAGACGGTTATAACATTGCTATTGTAGGCGCAACCGGCGCTGTAGGTCAGGAAATGATGGAGATACTGGAAGAGAGAAATTTCCCTGTTAGAGAGATAAAGCTTCTTGCATCTGAAAGATCAGCCGGAAAAGAATTGGAATACAAGGGTAATAAAATTAAAGTTGAGAAGTTGGGTGAGAATTCGTTTGAAAACATAGATATTGCTCTATTTTCTGCAGGTTCGTCAAGGAGCAGAGAATTCGCACCAATCGCTGCTCAGTCTGGAGCAGTGGTCATAGATAACAGTTCTGCTTTTAGGATGGAAGAGGGAGTGCCCCTTGTAATACCTGAAATTAACCCTCATGCCTTGGCCGGATATAAGAATAAAGGCATAGTAGCCAATCCTAACTGTACTACAGCAGTTACAGTAATGGCATTAAAACCCCTTCACGATTTAGGGAAGATAAAAAGGGTAATAGCTTCAAGCTACCAAGCGGTCTCAGGAGCAGGCGCACAGGCAATTGAAGAGCTCCGAAATCAAACTCTTGCGTGGGCTAACTCAGAAGAGATTCGCTCAGAGGTTTTCCCTCATCAGATTGCATTTAACCTCCTTCCCCAAATTGATAGCTTTCTTGATAACGGCTATACAAAAGAAGAGATGAAGCTTCACTATGAAACCAGAAAAATTCTTGAAGACAACGAAATGGCTCTCACCGCGACTACTGTAAGAGTTCCCGTATTCCGCGCTCATTCGGTTGCAGTTAATATTGAAACTGAAAAGAAAATTTCGGTAAATGAGGCTAGGGAAGCTCTAAATAACTTTCCGGGTGTAAGAGTAGTCGACGAACCTGGAGAACTGAAATACCCTATGCCTATTGATGCCGCGGGAACAGATGATTGTATAGTTGGAAGAATTAGGGAAGACTATACCATACCCAACGGTCTTAGCTTTTGGGTAGTAGGAGACCAGTTAAGAAAGGGGGCTGCGCTTAATGCAGTTCAAATTGCTGAGCTTTTAATTGGAGACTATATATAATGGCTATAGTAAGCGCGATTAAAGATTTCGTGGGCAGCCTGGTTACACATAATTACTCAGAGCTTCCACAGAGAATTCAAACGGGACTCAATAAATATCTAAGGGACGATGAAGATATATTATTAACTCTTTTAGATCACAAAGCCGTATACAGGGCTCCAAAATTCATAGACAGTAACACTTACTTTAACTCCTGGTTCATACTTACAAATGATAGAATAATAATTGCCAGGAATTCTTATAAATTCAAAAGATTTAGAGACATACATCTTTTGGATATTACTCAGATTTTCTATGAATTAGACTATACAGAGCCAAAAATTACTATTACAACACCTGGAAAGGAAGATATAATTGAATTCACGAGGGCAGCATCGGCTGATTGTGTGGATTTGGATAAAAAGATAGATAGTGCTATAGAAAATGCAAAAACACGCAAACTACAAGCTGTAAAAGATGATTTTGTACTCTGCAGTAAGTGCGGAAGCAAAGTACTCAGCGAAAGTAAATATTGCTCTGAGTGCGGCTCGAGATTAGGTGCCTTTTAGTGAAATAGATATATCCATTTGAATATGCATTAAGTTGATTCCTTGATTTACCTCTGAGCTTAAATATACCGAAAGTAAAGGAGATTTCTTATGATTCACGGCTCAATGGTTGCAATAGTAACTCCCTTTAGAAACGGTAAAATTGACGAAAAAGCACTTAAAGATCTAATAGAATTTCAGATTGAAAACGGGACCCATGGAATCGTGCCTTGTGGGACTACTGGGGAATCCCCTACTCTATCCCATGAGGAACATGAATATGTGATTGAGTTAACAGTAAATGCTGTAGCCAAAAGGGTACCGGTAATCGCAGGAACGGGATCCAATAGTACCAAGGAGGCCATCAGGCTTACGCGCTTTGCAAAGGAAATAGGAGCAGATGCTACACTTTTAGTGGTTCCATATTATAATAAGCCTACTCAAGAGGGGCTTTACCTGCACTTTAAGCAGATTGCCACTCAGGTAAATATTCCAATTATTCTCTACAACATCCCGGGGAGAACGGGTGTTAATATGACCCCCGAAACTATTGCAAGACTTGCCGGAGACTTTAAAAATATTATTGGAGTAAAAGAAGCCACCGGATCAATCCCACAGGCCAGCAAAATACTTCATCTCTGCGCTAAGGATTTCCTTCTACTATCAGGAGAGGACAGCATTAATTTGCCTCTTCTTGCCATAGGTGGGAGGGGGTTTATTACCGTAACAGCAAACATTGCCCCTAAAGATGTAGCCGATCTTTATAATCATTTTAATAACGGCGAATTTGAAAAGGCCAGAGACTTGCACTATAAGCTCTTACCGCTAAATGAAGCTCTTTTTATTGAAACCAATCCGATCCCTGTAAAAGCGGCGCTTAGCATGATGGATAAAATCAAGTACGAATACAGGCTTCCACTTTCTGAAATGACACCTGGGCATTATGAAGAACTTAAGACAGTGCTCTCGGATTACGGACTGATTAGCTAGGCTATTAGAATTAATAATTGAAATTAATACAAACCTGATTCACTTTTAATTCATCTACAGTTAATATCATTTTAGAACTGAGTTAAGCAAACTTTTATAGTTGGAGAGAGATTTGAGTCCTCCTAACCTCGAATTTGAAAAAGAAATATGGGCTAAGGGAAGAATACCCGCAGGGGTTGATGAAGCCGGAAGGGGCCCTCTCGCGGGACCTGTCGTTGCTGCAGCAGTTGTTCTTCCTGATGACTGCAAAATAGAAGGGCTTGATGATTCAAAGAAGCTATCCCACTCAAAGAGAAAGAAGATACTTGAAGAGATTAAATCAATTGCAATTTCTTACGCTGTTGGAATAGTAGAACCTGATGAAATAGATAGGATAAATATATTACGCGCCGCGCTATTAGCAATGGAAATATCGGTTAAACAACTTACCACCAAGCCAGATTATTTACTTATAGACGGTAACCAAAAAACTTCTCTCTTACTCATGCAGGAAACGATTGTGAAAGGAGACTCCAAATCATGCTCAATTGCAGCAGCATCTATCTTGGCCAAGGTCACAAGAGACTCTATAATGGAGGAGTATCACTCAATATACCCCGAATATAACTTCAAGGGTCATAAGGGCTATCCGACAAAAGAACACTACCAAGCGCTTAGGGAATATGGCCCCTGCCCCATACATAGAAAAACTTTCAGGGGCGTTCTTTAGAAAAACAGTCTTATCCGCTTGATTATTCTACAACCGTTATAGATTCGATAACTACTTGTTCGTTAGGAACATCACCGGGTCCTGTTTGTACTACTGCAATTGCGTCTACCACATCCATACCGTCCACAACCTTCCCGAAAACCGCATAACCATAATCTTTAATACCATGGTCTAAAAATGTATTGTCCGCATGGTTAATAAAGAACTGAGATGTAGCACTGTCCACAACCCCTGTGCGAGCCATAGCTATAGTACCTCTTTCGTTCTTAAGGCCATTGTCGGCTTCATTCTTAATTTGTGCATTTGTAGGTTTTTGCTGCATATCAGGAGTAAAACCGCCGCCCTGAACCATGAAATTCTTGATTACACGGTGAAAAATAGTACCGTTATAGAAACCGTCTTCGACATATGCCAAGAAATTGTCGACAGATATAGGGGCATTTTCCTTATCCAGCTCGATTTTAATATCACCTTTTGAAGTTTTTAATATTACCACTGGATTTCCTCCTTTATTTTCTGCTGCTTTGTCATCACTGCTCACTTCATCAGTAGCTTCCTTAGTATCAGCGGCTGTGTCGTTTTGTGTAGTCTGGTCTTGTTTGCAACCAGCTAGAAAGAATATAGCGGGGATCAAAATAATAATCGCCATAATCGTTGTAATAAAATGTGAATCTACCAATTTCTTCCTGGAAAAATAAGATAATAAACCCATATCCATAGCTTTTAGCCTCCTTTATGTTTCTCTTGGCCCCTAAATTTATAGTATTAGCCCAAGTGTGTCAAACAATCTATACTCATTAAACAACAATATTTGATTCTGTAGAGTACCTCTGTTAAAGTGATTCCTCTACATACAAATAAACCAAGGTGAATAATATGAGCAGAATTAAGTTTGGAGTAATGATGCGTCAGCAAAAGATAGATTTTTCTCAAATTCGTGAGACCGCTGAGCTATGCGATTTACTCGGATACCATTGCGTTTGGTTCTACGACCATATACTGGGCATGGGCGCAATTGAGATGGATATATATGAGGCCTGGACCTCGATGGCTGCCTTGGCCGGAACTACAGGAGAGATTAAATTAGGCACGATGGTTCTTTGCAATTCATTTAGACCGCCGGCACTTCTTGCAAAAATGGCCTCGACACTAGATGTGATCACTAACGGCAGGCTTGAGTTTGCAATAGGTGCAGGCTGGTTTGAAGCTGAATATAAAGCGTATGGATACGAGTTTCCTGATACTAAAACTAGAATTGAGCAACTTGCAGAGTCTGTGAAAATAATAAGAGCCATGTGGACCGAAGAAAAGCCAAGCTTTAACGGGAATCACTATAGTATTAATGAAGCACACTGTAATCCCAAACCTATTCAAAACCCTCATCCACCAATAATGATCGGAGGGGCTGGGGAGAAGCATCTCTTGAGAGTTGTCGCCGAGCTAGCGGATGAGTGGAACTGCCCTGCTAACCACGCAGAGGACTTCGATCACAAACTTGAAGTACTTAAAGCTCATTGCAAAGATGTGGGAAGAGATATAAAGGATATCGGCATTTCTCAGCAAACGGTTTGCGTATTAGCAAAAGATGAAGCCGAGCTTGCTGAAAAACTAGAAAAGGGACAGAGACGCTACGGATTCTTCGGTGATATTTCAAAGTTTGGAATTGTAGGAACGCCCGAGCAATGTATAGAAAAGATTCTGGAAAATGAGAAGAAGGGGATTACGAAATATACTATTTTCTTCTCTGATATTATGAATCACGATACTATCAAGTTCTTTGCCAAAGAGGTCATGTCCGCTTTCTAATAATAAAAAATGGGGATGCATTATTCATTAGCAAGCTCTTCCACTTTACTAGCAAACTGTGTGGCAAAATGTCTAATCATGTCGGAAAGTTCTTTTTTATTTGTAGCTTTCTCGAATGTATCGGCCATCTTCATAAAAGTAAAATAGAAATGAGTGCTCATCTCTCCGACTTCCATCTCTTTTGTCCAGAGATCAATACTCATGGTGTTTTTTTCGACCTGGTCCCACATCGAAATCATGAGAGATTCACAGGGTTTCAATCCCTCAAAATCAGCATCTGAAGCTCCCCAGTAAATTTCTTCTGGCCCATTATCATCATCCAGCTTTATAATAAAGTTGATCTCCGCTTCCTTAGACATGAGTTACTCCTATTGGTTATGATAAAATATAATATTAATTTACTTTACACTCCAAAAATCAGGCTTCCGCTTCTCCAAAAATGCGTTTGCTCCTTCTACCATCTCGGGTGACTTCATAAAGAACCTCGCCAACTCAAGCCCGTGTGTAATTTGCGGGTGTGCCGTATCAGAAGCGAAATTAATTTGCAATTTCGCGATCCTTAAAGATTGAGGGCTCTTTTGAAGTAAACTCTTGCACCATGCTCCAACCTCTTGGTCTAATTTGTCCTTTGGAACTACCTTGTTGACCCACCCCATATTAGCAGCTTGCTCAGCAGTGTAACGATCACAAAGATATACTACTTCTCTAGCCTTTTTATCCCCTATCGAATGTTGCAGCTGCTGCATACCGTACCAGATCGGGGCACTCCCGACCAGCGGACCGGCTTGTGCGAAAATCGATGTATCAGAGGCTATAGTTAGATCACATAGCATGTTGAGCTCGTTACCTCCCCCTATACAGTATCCGTCTACTCTGGCTATTATTGGCTTACCGCAGCAGCGCATGGCAGTAGCTAGCCTGTAATGGACAAGCATAAACTTGTTGTCAACTTTCTTCTTAGGATCAGGGATCCACGATAGATCACCGCCCGCTGAAAATGCTCTTCCTCCCGCACCGGTAAGAACAATTACTCCTATCTTTTCATCGACCCAGGCATCCTCAATCGCCATGGCAAGCTCTTCTCTCGTTTGAGTATTAAGAGCGTTTCGTGTCTCCGGACGGTTAATAGTTACATAAGCTACCCTTCTCTTTTTTTCATATACAACGTTCTTTAAATCAAGACCGTGGTTCTTTTTTACGGTTCTTTTTCTTTTGATACTTTTCTTAGCAGTGGATTTAGTTGTAGGCATAATACCCCCCTTTAATTTTAAATTTAAAAACATTAGCATTGTCACACTAAATCAAGCTACTTTCAAATTACCGATCTTGAGAGTATAGCAAGTGAGATATAAAAACTAATTACAGAGTATTGAGTAGAGATTTACCAGAAAAAGTTTATAGAATATCAGTTACCAGGGGAGCTTGTTCATCAAAGGGGCAATTTGAGGACCAAAGAGCGCAACGGCTGCAATTAATGATAAAAACCCCGCAATTCCTAGACAAATAGCTACCACCACTCCCTGAGTGATCATATCAAGATGCTTTTCGTCCATTAATGTCCTCCGGATTTCACTTTGCCGCCAAAAAACGGATCACCTACTGGTATTGACGGAAAAGCTCTTATAAATAATAGGAACATCATAACAAACGCTCCTAGGAAACCAAGCGTTATAAGTATCTGAGTAATTCCTATATTAATTGTATTAGATAATGAGGGAACTACAAGTACAAATTTATCCAGCCAGAATCCTATTAGAGAAACTCCGGCTATGAATACTACAATAGGTTTCACAATTTTATTGGTTCTTGGCATAAGCGAAAGAAATGGAAAGATAAAACAGCATGCCAATACTGCCCAGGCAAGCTGCTGGAATGGCTCTTCTTGAACACGCTTAATAACAAATACTGTTTCTTCCGGCATGTTCGCGTACCAGATTGGCAGAAGCTGCGAGAAAAAGAGATAGACCCAGAATAAAGAGAAACCTTGAAGCATCTTACCAATATCATGGTAATGGTGGTCATCAAGATACTCCTCTAAGCCAAGTCTCCTTCTCAGCATTATCGAAAGAATAATAGTAGTTGCAAGTGCGGCTACAAAACTGGACATAAAATAGTAGGGGCCAAAAAGCGTGCTAAACCAATGAGGATCAAGTGACATTATCAAGTCCCAGGCGAAAAAGCTAAATACCAAAGCGTAGAGAATAAGAACTGCAGGAGCGAACCGTCCCAATTTTTTCCAAATTGCCTTCCTTTCATCTTCTCCAGACCATCCGGATGCAATCCAGCCCGCCAAACCGTTTAGTTTATCCCCTACCCCTCCAAGATCCTGCCTTAAAGAATAGTAGAGATAAAAGAAACTTAGTATTAGTAGAATTATGAATCCGATTACGTTTCTCCCAATTACAAATGTCATATTAAGCCAGACATCTTTTGGGTAATGATAGTGCTCAGTGGCATAAGGCAGTATATAATCTCGACCTGCAAAAACGATCAGCAGCAAAATAAGAGATATAGGAAGAAATGAACCAAGCCCCTCACTTATTCTAAGCAGCGGCCTCGCCCATCTTGCGTTAGTTATTCGGAGAATACAGGAAAAAACAATTCCAGCCTGCGCAATACCGGTCCAGAATAGAAAGTTAATTAAAAATATTTCCCATGCTTTTTCAGGATTGGACCCCATAATCTTGAATGCAAAAGTGCCAAAGCCGATAACCGCAATAATGAGAAACAAATAAATAGACCAACTAGGAATCAGCGATCTTTTGGCTAGAATATCATCTCTTATTTTATCATCCATCTTACTCAGCGCTCTCCTGTTCAGTGTCCTCGGTTGCAGGGGTTTCAGTTGCGGTCTCCTTCACTGGACTGCCTTGCAGTTTTCTTACATAATTCACAACATCCCACGCATCTTCTGAAGTTATACTTTCGCGGTAGCTAGGCATCATAACCTTTCCACCGTATCTTATGTATGCGTATATATATCCGTCGTCCCTTGCTACTACACCAGGGGTGGTAAGATTTAAAGGATAGAATCCCCTTTTGATTACCGGCCCGTCTCCCTTACCTTCCATGCCATGACATACGAAACAATATGTGTTAAAGACCTTCTCCCCATTCTTAAGAGACGCTTCAGACGCGGGTACAGGGTTTACTGCAATATTTTCAAAATCCTCTCTCGGCAGTGGTTTTATTCTAAGCCCTGTTGTAGAAACAGAAAGCTGCGGATAAATGACAGGCTCCTCATAAGGGAGAATCGAAGGCTGAATCCACATATCATAAGACCATGGGAACGACATTGCCTTTAAGGTACCCATCAAACTTAAAACAGGTATTAAAAGTAGATAATATTTCCTATTTTGTAGAAACAATCCTGTTTTACCTCCTAATAGTCAAAAAACCGTTCATACACCGTCAATCTTAATCTCTTCAGCGCCCTGGGAATTCAATATCTCCTCAACATCTTTCACGCCGTCTTTTGAGCATGTGATCATAACCCCGAATTTATCTACAGAAAACCTGGTGTCATACATACTTTTCGGAGCGTTCCGTCTCAGACGGGAGTTAACAAGCAAGCCAAGAAGGGTTGCTAAAGCTCCCATTAAAATTGTAAGCTCAAAAATAATAATCATGAAAGGCGGTAAAGATACTATAGGCTTTGCACTAACCGATATAGGCCAATCCGTGGACATAAGGACCGTAAAACCTACACCGCATGCAACTCCCAGCATGGCTCCGCCGAGTGTAAAAAAGCGCACAATGCTCTCAGGCTCATCCATAACCTCTTCTATCTCATGACTTGGAAACGGTGAAAATACTCTGAGGTTATTAAAACCGGCATCTTTTAGCTTTCTTACCGTCTCTAGGGTTGCATCCAAATATGAGAATATTCCAAGAACTCCCTGTTTATCACTCATTATGTCTGCGCCTCCTTTTTAGGTACAGGCAATATTTCCTTCATTTCAGCTATAGAAACCGCGGGAAGAGTTTTTAGGAACAGCAAGAAGAACATTAAGAACCATGCAAAACTTCCTACGGTAATACCCACCTCCACCCATGAAGGTTTGTAAATTCCCCATGCCGCCGGATCAAATCCATGAGATAGGGAAATCACAATGATATTAAATCTTTCAAACCACATTCCTATATTAATAAAAATCGACATTATGAATAGAATTTTTAAATTTCTGCGAACACTCTTAAACCACAGAGGTATCGGGATAACAACGTTGCATACAATCATGATCCAGTAAAAAATCGCATACTCACCGGTTATTCTGTAGTAGTATTGACCCCACTCAGCAGGATTTCCGCTGTACCAGGCCATGAAAAACTCCGCGCCGTACGCATAACCGATAATCCCCGAAGTGAGGATTAAGAGCTTTGCCATCCCATCATAATTATCAAGAGTAATGTAGTCTTCTAAATGGAATATCTTTCTAATAGGAACTGTGAGCATTATTACCATTCCTAGTCCTGAAAATATAGCCCCGGCAACAAAGTACGGCGCAAATATTGTAGTGTGCCATCCGGGCAGATTAGACATTGCAAAGTCCCAGGACACAACGCTGTGAACCGAAAGGACAAGAGGCGTGGCAAATGCGGCAAAGAACAGGTAAGCCCTTGTATAATGTAACCACTCCCAGTTAGAGCCTTTCCATCCTAAAGAAAGTATTGAGTAGATAATTTTCCTAGGTGCTTCTGTAACCCTATCCCTGACAGCCGCTATGTCCGGGATCATTCCGATAAAGAAGAAAAGCGCGCTGACAGTAAGGTAAGTGCTGACAGCAAAAACATCCCAGACCAAGGGTGATTTAAAATTCACCCAAAGCTCGCGTTGATTTGGATAGGGGAAAAGCCAGTAAAAGTTCCAGGGTCTTCCTAAGTGGATTATTGGGAAAAGTCCTGCAGTCAAAACCGCAAAAACCGTCATAGCTTCAGCTATCCTGTATATAGACATTCGGAAGTTTGCTCTAAAGAGGTAAAGAATTGCGGAAATTAAGGTACCCGAGTGTGCAATACCAACCCAGAATACAAAGTCGGTAATATATACACCCCAGAAAACAGGGTGTCTGTATCCGGCCACTCCCAATCCTGAATAGACCTGATAGATAAAACAAAATAGGCCGAATCCGACAAAGAAAAGAGTAGGTAAAAATAATGCCCACCACTTGAAAGTGGGTTTATCCAGCATACGTATTATATCATCGTTAACTCTTGCATAAGTTAATGTGTTTTGCTCACTCATTATGCCTTATCCTGTGTCACTTTTTTTAGATATGTAATCGCAGGTAGAGTATTAACTTCTGCCAGTACTTTATAACCCCTATCATCATGCGAGAGCTTTGAAGCTTTACTTTCATGATCTTCCAGGTTTCCGAATACAATCGCATCGGCTGGGCATGCCTGCTCGCATGCTACTTTAAAGTCACCGTCTCTGACATCACGTCCCTCATCCTTGGCCAGGTCCTTACCGTGATTAATTCTCTGAACACAGAAAGTACACTTTTCCATGATTCCCTTAGTTCTAACCGTAACATCCGGGTTAAGCTGCCAGTTAAGGGGCTCTGGCCATTTATAAGTATAAAAATTGAATTTCCTAACTTTATATGTGCAGTTATTAGCGCAATACCTCGTTCCCACACACCTGTTATACACCATACCGTTTAGCCCTTCAGGGTTGTGGTAGGTTGCGTATACCGGGCACACAGGCTCACAAGGCGCGTTCCCGCACTGCTGACAAAGCATCGGCAGGAATCTGGTTTGAAAACCAGCGTTGTTATTGGCCTCTTCAAAGTACCTCTCAATCCTAATCCAAGCCATATCACGTCTTTTTGCAACTAATTCCTTACCGACAAAAGCAATATTGTTCTCTGCATAACATGCGGTAACACACGCGCCGCACCCTACACATTTTTGAAGATCTATAGCCATTCCCCAGCGATATCTATCGTATTCCCTGGGAGGATAAAAATCAGGCGCATGATGCTCTTCGTGATGTAAGCCCTGTTGTAGCTCAGTTAGGGTAACAGCTTGTACCATACCTCTATCATGCTGCGTTGTTGTATATTGAGTCTGAACAAATTGTTCGTGTTTATTAACTTTTGCAGCTTTCACTTTTGTTGAAAGCCAGGCAAAACCACCGGACAACTCATCAGTGGACAAAGGAAGTATAGTGATTGGATTTACGCCTCTGTCCTTAGCGTATCTGCCGTAGCTTGTATGCCCCTGTCCTATCATTACTGAAAGTGTGTCAGGTCTGATTCCCTGATATATATAGACCTGGATTTCAATGACTCCCTCAGGAGACTCTATGGAGAGGAAATCTCCAAGTTTAACATTTAGCTTCTTAGCAGTATCGGGATGCACCTCAACCCATGAGCTCCAAACACCTGTAGAAAGAGCTTCGGGCAACTCTTGCAGCCAAGGTTTATTGGCCCCCCTCCCGTCATAGTACCTGTAGGAAGGATACGCCATAAAGTAAAAATCCCCATCGCCCGTAAACTCAGGCTCTGTAAACTTAACACTTGAAATTGCTGAAGATATTGAGACCCGTCTTGATGGGACTTCTAAATAATATCCACCGTTTTCAAGACAATCTTTCCAGAAGGTCTCAAAATCGCCTGCTCCTTGAGCTCCTGCCCAAATCTCTTTCCATGAATCACGGAGATAATCGTAGAATGTGGTTTGTGTAAATCTGCCGTTTAATTCTTCAACCTGCCCACTTACCGATAAAATTACATCTCCTGTACCTTTGGTATTAAAAACAGGGGACATAACCGGTTGTATTAATCCGTGTACGCTCTCTTTCGCTGAATAATCTCCCCAGCTCTCAAGCGGCGTATTGTCAGGGAGAATAAGATTAGCCGCCTCAGTTGTTTCATCTAAGAAGCTTGAGAAACTTACAACAAAAGGAACTTTCTCAAGAGCCTCACTGAATTTTAATACTTTAGGTAATGTATAGGCAGGATTTACATCGTATAGGAAAAGTATATCAATTTCACCATTTTCCATGGAACTTACGAGTGAAGTAATGTCCTGGAATGAATTCACATTTGAGAGTGTTAAGGTATCGCCAAAATCAACTGTCTCTCCTATATTACCTGCAACATAATTAAGGATATTTATAGCTACTAGCGTTTGGGTTGCATTTGTAGACGTTACTGAAACTCCGCCTCCAATTGCAAGGCTTGGCTGCATTGTGGAAAATTCTTTAGCTATTTGTGTAATTGTTTGCACTGGCACACCAGTCACTGATGAGACCTGATCAGGTGAGTATTTAGACAATAAACCCCTTAATCCTCCGCCCCCATTTGGTGATTGCCCACTATTCACTATGGCATTTGCAATTCCAAGTGCTAAGAAACCCTCTGTACCCGGCTTTGCCGAAATCCACTCATCCGCACTCGAAGCTGTCAGTGAAGCTCTGGGCTCTACGTGAACAAATTTGCCCATGGTTTTGTCCTTATAACTATGCATCTTGCTAAATTGCTTCGTATACTCAACAGGAGAAAGCCATGTTTCAATAAAATCCGCTCCGAATGAAAGCAGATACTTTGATTTATCTATGTGATATGTCGGAATCTTATCGATTCCGAAAGAAATTTTGTTTGCTTCTTTTAGAGGTTCGTGAGCAAATGTTTCATATTCAATATGCTTTCCGCCCAAGGCGTCCATCCATTCGCCTACCAATTTATTCAGTGAGCCCGATATGTGATTAGACAAAAATACGATATTTCCAGTTTTACTGTTACCTCTAAGTTCTTCAATTTTCTCAGTTAATGTCTTTTCCGCACCTTCCCATCCAAGTGGCCGAAGTTTACCAGCATCATTTTTGGAAAGTGGGGATCTTATACGATCGGGATTGTAAAGACCTTGGAGAGCTGCTTGACCACGGGCACAACTTGCACCGTTGTTAATCGGGCTTTTAGAATTCCCTTCAATCTTAATTGCCCGTCCTTCACGGTTTTTAACTAATATTCCGCAGCCCGCAGGACACTCTCTGCATGTGCTGGCGTACCAATTAGGAACTCCGGGAATAATACCTTCCGGCGGAATAACATAAGGGATTATTTGCTCAACCGGCTCTGAGCAAGAGGAAGCAACTACAGCAGTACCTCCAGCTACACCAATTATCTTGAGGAAATCCCTTCTTTTAATACCACCTTTTTTATCTTCGGACATCTCATCCTCCACTTAATAATGGCAGGTCAAACAATCCTTTAAGTGTGCAAGTTCTTCGTCATCTTTAGCGTTTTCCGCATGACAAGTGATACAAAATCCCATATTTAATCTGTAAACTTTATGGACTTGATCCATGCTAGCTACGTCTCCGTGACACTGCGCACACTCAAAGCCGCGCTTGATATGGCGTTTGTGCGTAAAGTGTAAATAACCCGGCTGTGAATTGACCTTTATCCAAGGTATGGGCTCTTTATTTGCCCAGTATTCCCTGACTTTGCTTATTTCATTTTTAATATTAATTGTGGTACCGTCAAAATCGTAATCGACATCGCGGCCTGCTATATGTTGATGGCAGCCCATACATTTTTGTACAGACGGTATACCCGGATTTGGGGACACTTCTACAAAACTGTGACAATATTCACAAGGCATCTGATCTTCACCGGCGTGTATCTTATGGCTAAAACGTATTGGTTGAACAGGACCCTGGTCACTACTTTCAGCATTATAGAAATAAAAACCAAGAAGAATAACTATAGATAGTACAGGTACTGAAAGTATTTTGATCCCTTTTTTCATCCTTTTTACCCTAGCTATGGAATGTGTCGATGTAGGAAAGATTAAGTCCTAAACTCTTAAAACGCCTACTATTTATATCATGCCGTAGAAATCTGTCAAGTTTTGGAGCACTTTTTTTGTAATTACTGCTATTTTGTTAACTTAATGCGGAATATTACGTTTATTATTTGTTGTAAAAAGTGGGTTATCAAACTACTCTAAAGAAGATAGAAATTCTTCTAAAACAAAAGAACCGCCCAGCTCTTTGGATAATACTGATGATGCTGTATCCCTGATATTACCAATATCACCATTTACTACTGATATCGAATTATCATTAGGAATTACACCCAGTATATTATCTCCGGTCATACTAAGAATGAGCTCAGGGTTAGTTTGTTCAGGTAACCCCGGGTCCCAAGGGAAATTACTAATCACAATACCAGCTACATCAAGCCCTCTCTTTTTAGCCGACTCCAATGTTAAAAAGGTATGATTTAACGTCCCAAGATTAGGGCGTGTAACAATGAGAACAGGCAAATCTAAATCTAATGCGAGATCGGACATAAAATAATCTTCAAGGATAGGCACGAGCAGTCCCCCTGCACCTTCTACAATGACAAAATCATTATCTGAACTCAAGCGACTATAAGCGTCCTTGATCTTTTTGATATCAATTCTTTCTCCTACGAGCATGGAAGCAACTAAAGGAGCTACCGGGTCAGAAAACATGTAAGGGCATGAAACATCAAGCGAATAATCAGCGCCCAGGACCTTTTGCACGAATTCGATATCCGTAGGCCCGCTTACTATAGTGCCGGTCTGTACTGGCTTCATTAGCGCAACACGTTTGCCGGCCTGTGTTAGGTTCCATGCAATCGCTGCAGCAACTACAGTTTTTCCAACCCCTGTATCAGTACCTGTTACGAATATACCCTTTGGGAATTTGGTCATATTACTGAGCTATTATAAGTAATTCAACCAAATCTGTAAAACTATGAAAGGTTAATACACTTAAAGGCCAAGCTCTTTTACCTTTTCGACAACTTCCTCGAAATGACTGGAAGTTCTGACTTTCATCCAAATGTGTCTAATTACGCCGGATTTATCTATTAAAAAAGTTATTCGCCTGGCAGAGCCATAGTCGCTTTCCACTCCATAGGCATTGATAATATCTTTACTTTTATCACTAAGAAGAGGAAAATTTAGATCGAATTTACTTCTGAAATTCTCGTGCGACTTAACTCCGTCAGTACTAACTCCCAGTACCTGAATACCCAGTTTTTGAAGCTCATCCATTCCGTCCCTCATAGAGCAGGCTTCTTTTGTGCACCCCGGGGTATTGTCCTTTGGATAAAAATAGAGGGCAACCGTTCTCTTACCCTTATAATCGCTTAACTTAATCTTTTCGCCGCCATAAGTCTCAGCCTCAATTCCGGGCGCTACGTCCCCTACTTTAGGCATTTCACTCATTATAAATCTCCTCTTTAAATAGACTTTGTCTATATTTGTCGATTTAAATTTTTGAGTATAAGGGAATATATAAGAACCATTAAGAGAAATAGGTTTAAATCATAAACCCATACTTTGTTGAGCTTCTTCACTCATCTTGCTAGGATCCCAGGGCGGGTCCCAAACTATGTCGATATCTACTGATTCCACTCCCGGAATTTCTTCAACCACCAACTTTGACTCTCCAGCTATTTGCGTTGAAGCGGGACAGCCCGGAGAAGTCATTGTCATGGAAATTACTACGATTCCGCCTTGGATATCAATACCATAAATAAGGCCCAGATTGACTATGTCTATAGGGATTTCAGGATCATAGACTTCGCTTAAGACTTCAAGTATTTTTTCTTCTGTAACCTCGCCGCCTGCATTGCTTGAGTTTGGTTTATTTCCGGATTCTGCTTCTTTAGTAACTTCCGGAACAGACTTTTCTTCTTCTTTGGATAGGACTTCTTCTATATTGTTTTCACTATTTATTTCTTTAGCTTCAGTAGGAACTTCTTTTTCCATAGAAGTTTTTAACCTTTCATTTTTTTCGGCGCCGCTTTCATTATTTAAGAGCCTGTTAATCATATTTCCGATACCCATATTCAGACCTCCTCACATATTGTGCATGTAAACTAATATAAGGATACATTGATAAGGATGCATTTCAAATGTATAAAGATTTAAATCTACTTTGAAGAACAGTGAAAATTTGAGAAATAAGAAGCCCTTTAATCAGGGCTTCTTATTTTGATATTTATAATTAGAGGGATTCTTTTACAGCTGCTATCGCTGGATCATAGTTAGGTTCTGTGGATACTTCGGGAACATATTCTACATACCTCACTACATCGTCTTTATCCACTACGAAAACTGCCCTAGCAAGCAAGCGGTGTTCTTTGATTAAAACTCCATATGCCTCACCAAATGATGCGTCTTTGTAATCGGATGCGGTCTTCACTTTATCTATTCCCTCTGCTGCGCAATAGCGGCTGAGGGCGAAGGGCAGATCCATGCTTAATGTAAGAATCTCAACATCGTCTCCAAGATTTGCAGCCTCCTCGTTGAACCTTTTGGTCTGGACATCACACACCGGGGTATCAACCGAAAGAATCACATTAAAAACTTTTACCTTGCCTTTTAAATCTTCAAGTGTAATGGGTGCTCCAAGACCTATTAAAGCTGAAAAGTCGGGTGCTTTATCACCAACCTTAACTTCAGAGCCAATTAAGGTTAGCGGGTTTCCTTTCAATGTTACAACCCCTGTTCTTTCTTCTGCCATGATAAAAATTCCTCCTGAATTGTTATTACAAAATATTTAATAAAACCGAATCTAGGCTATATAGAATAACCTTTAATGTCAATATAAAATCCCCGGCAATATATGGGGAAGAAGAGGTTAATAATTTCCAAGAATGATCCATTACTCAACTATCAATTTCCCGCGGTACATCGCCATCTGACAGGTAAATTCGAATTCACCCTTTTTCTCAGGTGTAAAAGTTAGATCATACGGAGTGCCCACAGAAAGATCTGCACTTATATCAAGACCATCGAAAAGCACTTTCTCTGCACACGGACTACTGTCTTTACGAATGAAACGGAGAGTCACCGGTTCTCCGGCCTTGACATGTATTACGGAGGGCTCATATACACCCGAGTCCACAACAATATCGAGCAAATTACCCTCAACATGAGCCTCGGATTGCTTTTTAAAAATCCAGAACCACCAGACTATAAAAGCAATAATAAAAAGCCCGACTAAGTTAATTAAGATTTCCATTTTACGGTTTAAACCACCTGAGCCGATTTGCGTTTGTAACAACAGTAACTGAGGATAGAGCCATAGCAGCTCCAGCTATTATGGGGTTTAGCAAAAGTCCGGTAAAAGGAAACAGTATCCCGGCCGCTATCGGTATAGCGAGCGAGTTGTAACCGAAAGCGCCTACAAGATTTTCTTTAATGTTCCGGAGCGTTGCTTTTGATATTGTTATCGCATCAGCAACTCCGTGTAAAGAACCGCGCATTAAAGTGATATCTGCGCTTTCAATCGCCACATCGGTTCCTGTTCCTATTGCAAAACCTACGTCGGATCCCGCAAGGGCCGGGGCATCATTTATTCCGTCCCCCACCATAGCGACCTTTTCACCCAGCTCCTGAAGCTTGGTAATTTCATGAGCTTTATCCTGAGGCAGTACTTCAGCTATAAAGTCATCCACTCCGACAAGAGAAGCAACCGTCTCTGCGGTTGCCCGGTTATCTCCTGTAAGCATTACAACTTTTATTCCCGATTTCTGTAGTCTTTGGATCGCTTCTTTTGAATCCGTTTTTATAGGGTCTGATATACCTAATAACCCCACCGCTTCCCCGTTTACCGATACGAAAATAACGGTCTGGCCCAACTTGGATAACTTCTCAGAGCTTTCAATTAATGATCCCAAGTTTACTCCATTATCATTCATCAGCTTACGGTTACCCAAGAGCACAGTCTTTTGTTGATACAGCGCCCTTACCCCATGTCCGGAAACTGCTTCAAATGATTCTATAGATATGAGTTCAATATTTTTTTCTTTAGAAGCTTCTACTACAGCTTCGGCAAGGGGATGCTCAGAATTTGTCTCAACACTTGAGGCTATTTTTAGTAATTCATTCTCACTCCATCCTTCTGAAGGCTCTATAGCCGTTACCACGGGTTTACCCTCTGTAATAGTCCCCGTTTTATCGAGCACGACAATGGTTAATTGACCAGCTTTTTGAAGCGCATCTCCTTTTCTTATAAGTACTCCGTATTCTGCCGCCTTACCAACCCCTACCATTACAGAGATCGGCGTTGCCAAACCCAGTGCGCAAGGACATGCAATGATGAGAACAGCCATTGTCGTTACAAGCATATAAGTCAATTGTGGCGGAGGTCCGAAATTAAACCAGGCAAGCATAGTAAGCACTGCAATAATCAATACGATTGGTACAAATATCGCCGATACTTTATCTGCCAGACGGCCAATTTCAGGCTTTGTGTTTTGAGCCTTACGAACCATATCTATTATTTGAGATAGCGCAGTGTCCTTACCAATCCGGGTTGCCTTAAACAAAAAACTCCCCGACTTGTTTACTGAGCCTCCCACTACCTCATCTCCAACTTTCTTTGTAACCGGAACGGGCTCTCCCGTAAGCATAGACTCATCAACATGGGACGAGCCCTCAGTCAATTCGCCATCCACCGGTATTTTTTCCCCTGGCCTCACGCGAACAATATCATCCATTTGAACCTGTTCAATCGGAATATCAACCTCTGAGCCCTCTCTTAGCACTCTCGCAGTCTTGGGCTGAAGCCCGATAAGACGTTTTATAGCTTCTGAGGTCTTTCCCCGTGCTCTCATCTCAAGCGCAGAGCCTAGGTTAATAAAAGTGATTATCAAAGTAGCAGTATCAAAATAAACGTGTCTTGCGATTTCAGAAACTGAGTCAGGAAATAAAACGACAAAAGTTGAATACACCCATGCAACCCCAGTCCCTATCGCGATCAGGGTATCCATATTGGCATTATGATTCTTAAAAGATTTTAGCGCTCCTGTAAAAAACCGCCCTCCCGCGTATGTAAGCACAAAAAGAGTGAGAAGGGAAACTATTCCCCATGAAATCTGCCCTCTAAATGACGCTACATCAGGAAGAAGCCCGAGCATGGTAACCGCAACAATTACCAAGCTTATAATCCCGGAGATAACGGTTTTTTTAAGGAGCTTTTTATAATGAGCTAGGTCTTTATTTTCTCTTTCAGATTCTGTGTTATCTTCCATAATTGATGCTGTGTAGCCTGATTTGCTAATAGCCTGAATCAACGTATCGGCCGGCACATCTCCCGAGACATTTACGGTCCGGTCGGCAAAATTGACCTGCACTTCATCAACTCCCGGGACGGACTTTAATGCCGCCTCTATTGTTTCAACACACCCCGCACAGCTAATATCAGATACATAAAGACGCTTCGATATCTCAGATTTATTATTCATAGAATCCGCTACTTTACTCATAAGTAATAGAACATATCAATCAAACAATAAAATATACTACATATTATACATTTAATTTTATCAAACATAATAACCTTCTAGGGAATACGACGGCAAAGAAATGTTACATCTAATTGGATTATAGGGTAAAAATAATAATATTTTTAAAATGGGCTGGGCACTTTTTATATATAAGCAATTGTCAATTGAAAACAATTATTGTATTTATATCTAAACTAGGTAGTATATATAATATGGCAGCAAAAAAGAAAAACTCTACGAAGAAGGAAACTTTAGATAAGGCCATTTATGTTAAAGCGTCTCAAGAATTTGTCGATATGCTGAACGAATCACAGTGGCATCTTCGCATGAAACCCGCTCAGATTGTAAGAGAAGCTGTAGTTGAATACCTAAGAAGACACCTTCCTAAAGACGCTAAAGAAAAACTGCTTAAAAACTACATTAAATAGCCGGCTTCTGGATCTAGCTCTTTCAAAAAAATATACTCATTCGATACGAGATGAATTGTATTCCATCTCCTTTGCATGTTTATCGATATTAGTTAGAGTTGCTTCTCGGATTTCCATTCTTACAAACAAAGGTTAATATGGGTTCAAAAGCTGTATTTCTTGATAGAGATAAAACAATACTATTGCCTAAAGGCGGCGAGAAGTATATTTATAGGGTAGAAGATTTCCATATTCCAGATAAGTTCATCGGAGCCCTAAAAAAACTGATAGATAACGAATATTTATTATTTGTAATTACCAACCAGGGAAGAATCGCACGGGGGCATCTGACAGAGAACGATGTAGAAGAGCTGCACAAATGTCTGGATTCTATACTTAAACAAAAGGGTGTTCATATTTCAGAGTTTGAGTATTGTCCTCACAATCCTAGAGGAACATTACATCCTTACAATATAGTATGCGAGTGCAGGAAACCCAAAACCGGGATGATAGATTCAATCCGTAATTCATATGATATAGACGTACTTAATTCATGGATGATTGGAGATTCATACATCGATATGCTGGCCGGCAAAAAGGCGGGGCTTAAAACCATTCAGGTACTAACAGGATCGGAAACATATTCGAAATATGCAGACTTTGTAGAAACAGATCTAGTTAAAGCAGTGAGTAAGATATTAATAGGGTAACACTCACTCAAGAGCATACACATAACCGTCAGTGCTACTGAATAATACACCTTGATCAATAGAGGGAGAAGTCTCAATTTCTCCCTTTGTTTCATCATTTGCTGTTCGCTCAAAGTCGGCCCGAAACATTGGTTATTCCGCAAATACGGGATCGAAGCCTAACGAGAACCAGGTGTAAACAACCAACGTAAAGACCAAAAGTGATCTTCCTGTGATAATTATGCAAGAATTTGTGATCATTTCATATTGCCCCTCATTCTATAAGCAATAAAGTATATAAAGATCTCATGAACTATATCAAAATAGGTTTCATTATATCTACAGTGTATATAAGTAGAAGTACTTAAAATATTAAGGAATCGGATATAAGACAATCTACCCTTTAAAACTTAATTCTAGTGATTATATTCAAGTTAAAAGACAAAGATTATGTTAAAAGAGACAGGGAGCTTAAAACAATGAACAGACAATTAAACGGTTTCACAGCCACTCAGACACAGGAAGGCTTTCACGTTATTAGTCATGACAGCACCAAAGAATTTGAAATCACATTAAATGATATAAATGTATTCGCAAGTAAATATGCACAGGATACAATGGAAGGAAAGAATCTGGAACTTTCAGAAAAAGAAGAAATCATTTTTTCACTTTGGGAAATGGTACTTATTCCGGACAATACAAAACATTGATCAGTTTCTACCTGCATACCGACATGCCGCATAGGCAAGTTTATCTCCGAGAGATTCCTCTTTATAGTTTTCTTTGATTCGTTCCTCTGTTCTCCCTAAAAGTTGGGAGTTGCTACCATAATATTCTTCCCCCAATCTATATAGCGTACGGTCCTGGCAATCCACTTCCCAGTATCCTATTTGTCTAATATATCTTTCTTCTTTCTCTCCGCCGCTCTTTTTTGCGTAGTATCTAATCCAGAACTTTCTAATATTGCCTTCTATCTGCATATCATTTAAATCTATATATACTGAGACATAACCGCCCTTCTTATCACCAACGTCCCCTACATATTTCCATCCGTCAGATGAAGCTCGCTCACCATTTCCGCAGGAAAAAAGCGCGATGAAAAGAACTGCAGTTATGATTAGCGTTAGTTTTGAAAATATCTTAATTCTTCTGAAATTACTCATAATTTTCCTCTGTACAAATATCAAGATTTTAATGCCTAAAAT
>SMWY01000064.1 GCA_004356555.1 Candidatus Dadabacteria bacterium | reverse complement strand
AGTCCATCCGGTTATGTATTTCTTGACCATCAAATAGTTTCGTGTTAATTTTAGGTCTCAAAATAATATGGGTTTATTTAATTATAGGTCGTAAAATAAAATGAAGAGAACATATCAACCTCACGTTAAGAAGAGATTAAGGACACACGGCTTTCGCGAAAGGAATAGTACAACCGGTGGAAGACGAACTCTTAAAAGGCGGATTGCAAAGGGTAGACATAGTCTTACAGTTCAGCGCTGGAAGAAATGAGCCTTCTTTTGAATTATACTTTTCCAAAAGAATTGAAAATCCGGAAAACCTCTCAGTATGAGGAGATTTTTGGAAAGAGTAAGAGGCTCAGATCTAAGTATTTCGATATTCTTTATGTTCAAAATTCACTCGGATATTCCAGAGCCGGCTTAGTAGTAAGCAAGAAGAATGTACGTTCCGCAGTTAAGCGGAACAGGATAAAGAGGTTGGTTAGGGAAGTTTTTAGGAATAATAAATCTCTCTTTGATTCTCTAGATGTTGTTTTTTTGGCTAAAAAGGGAAGCGATACTCTTAACTACTCAAACGTGAAGAGAGAGATTGAGGAAACTATAAGGTTAAGTTTGTCATGAAGAGAAGTTTTTTGGTATATGTAGTTACTTCTTTTATCAAAGCATATAAATATTTTATCTCCCCTATCCTGACTCCTTCTTGCAGATTCCATCCTAGTTGTTCTGAGTATGCATTGGAAGCTTTTAATAAGTATGGGTTTATGAAAGGTTTCTGGCTCACTCTGAAGAGGATTGGAAAATGTCACCCGTTATGTGCTGGAGGATATGACCCGGTCAAGTAAAGGTTAAGGGATGGAAAACAAATCAAATTGGATTATATTTTTGGCGTGCGCCTTTATTATTATGATAGGCTACTCGTATTTCTTCGGTAAACCACCGGAAGAAACGCGAAAACAAAATGAAATAACACAGGAAGCAACCCAAGAAACTTTTCCTTTTTCTGAAAGCGGTTCAACTGAAAAGTTTGATAGTTTTGATACCGGACCTACTTCTATCAATGATATTAATGCTCCCAAGGGTGCCCTAGTAACGGTTGATACTCCTTTATATAAGGGAGTAATAGATACAGCAGGAGCTAGAGTTATTTCATGGGAGTTAAAAAACTATAAAGCCAGCACAAACGGCGATGGTAGTGAGCTAGTTAATCTTTTCAATGATTCTCACCCAGGATTTAACGCTTTACTACAGGTCAAAGGACTAAAAATACCTGAGTTTATTCCCTATCAGTATGACGGAGGGAGTAACGTTAGTGTGTCCGAAGGAACTAAAGAGCTTACCTTTCGATGGACCTCCCCTGAGGGTATAACAATAAAAAACATATATGAGATAGATTCCTCAAACTATCTTGTGAAACAGACATTTGAAATCGCGAATTCAAGTGGAAATTCTATACAGGAAAGGGTGGTTGTTAAGTGGCCTGGCCAAGTTAAAAGCGTGGGTATGAGAGGGGGAGACAGTAAAACCTTCATTGTTATGGTTTCTGACAGTGTGGAGAGAGTAGATAGTAATCCTGATAAAATTATTAATTATAAGGGTGTAATAAATTGGTTTGGATTTTCCGAAAAGTATTTTATGTCTACTTTTCTTCCTGAAACGGGGGCAGAAACGGTTGTTGAATTAGTACCTACTCAGAAGGAAGAACTAGTAAAGGCTCAGTTCGCGTATCCTGTTAATGCAATCCCATCCGGAAAGAGTTCTTTAAGAACTTGGGAAGTTTACATGGGTCCTTTGGAATCCAGCTTTCTTAGTCCTGTCGGATATGGTCTTGATAAAGCCATTAATTATGGGTGGTTTGGTTTTCTTGCAAAACCTATGCTCAAATTTCTTGAATGGCTAAACGGCTATTTTCACAATTACGGCGTATCTATCATTGTCCTAACTATAATAATTAGAGTTCTATTCTTTCCTCTTACAGTAAAGTCTATGGTCTCCATGAAAAAATTGCAGATGAAGACTGAAAAAGTTAAGCCGGAGATGGATGCGCTCAAAGAAAAGTACAAGGATGATAAAAGCAAACAAAACACCGAGCTAATGGCACTTTATTCTAAACATGGAATCAACCCTCTTGGTCAATTGGGGGGTTGTTTACCGCTTTTAATACAGTTTCCGGTATTTATAGCGATTTATGATATCTTACGTCATTCTATTGATTTAAGGCATAGTTCCTTCTTATGGATCAGTGATCTGGCTGAACCGGGCATGCTCTTTGATATACCCTATGTGGGTATACCCTTTAGAGTACTTCCCTTGATAATGGGTGCGGCATGGTTTATTTCACAGAAGATGACTCCGATGAGTACTGCCATGGGTGGAGAAAATATGCAGCTCCAGATGAAATTAATGCAATATATGCCTATAGTTTTTATATTTCTCTTTTGGAATTTACCCTCGGGATTAGTACTCTACTGGACTGTGAGCAATATTTTGTCAATAGTTCAGCAGATATATGTAAATCGTAAAGTATTGGCTCTTAAAGGAGGATAGTTATGGGAATAGTTCTTGAAAAAGAAGGAAAAACGGTATCCGATGCGACTATGAGCGCCTGTGAAGAATTAGGGATTTCAAGGAGTGAGATTGACGTTGAGGTTCTCCAAAAGAGTTCAAAGGGAGTTTTAGGTATAGGCAGTAGAAATGCAAAGATTAGAATTACTGTAAAGGACGAAAACTTAAGTGAGAAAGGGCTTAAAGCGAAAAAAGCACTTGAAGCGATTCTAGGACATTTAGTCCCGACTTATTCCGTTGGAATTAGAGAAAATCCGGACAGGATAAAATTGGATATACGAGATACAAACGATAAGGGTCTTCTCATTGGTAAGAGGGGAGAGATGATTAAGGCGCTTGAATATATTGTTGGAAAAATTTCCGGACGTTCGTCTGAAGACGGAAGGGAAAAGAGAATATCGATCGATGTAGACGGATATAAAAGGCGGAGAGAGGACAAGATATCAAGACTAGTTAAAGATACTGCTAAAAAAGTTAGAAAGATACAGAAACCAATATCGCTTGAACCCATGTCGGCTTCGGAAAGAAGAATGGCCTATATAGCGCTTAAAAGAGAAGGCGGAGTGGGTTACGAAACAAAGGTTGAGCGTGATGAAAAGAGGATTATAATAACCCCACACCAGTCAAGGGGCTAAATAAAAAGGAAATATACTCTCTATAATAGGGGAACGTTAATGACGGCAGATAAAAGAACAAGGGCTGAAGACGAATATATAGCTAAAGAAGAGGCAGAAAAAACTAAGCAGTTAAAAGCAGAATTGAATGAACAGCTTTCAGAACAAGAGAGAGAGCAAACCAAAGCCCAGTGCTATATGAAGTGTCCTAAGTGCGGAGCTGATTTAAACGAAGTTATCTTCCGAGGAATTAAAATAGACCGCTGCCTCCTGTGTGACGGTGTATGGCTTGATGAGGGGGAACTTGAGAAACTAGCCGGAACTGAGAATGAGAGTGTTATAGGAAATATAATACAGATTATTTCCGGTAAGGCTTAAACCTTAAGGGTTTATTCTCGTAAGGTTTTAAAAAATACTTTAAGCAGATTTGAACATTCTATTTCACACACACCTTCTTTAACTTCAACATTATGATTTAATTTATTATCGGTACCGATATTGTAAAGGGAAAATGCTGAGCCCGCTTTAGGATCCCTTGCTCCAAAGACCAGATGACTGATTCTTGCCAGCACTATTGCTCCCATACACATGGGACAAGGCTCTATAGTGACATAGAGAGTAGTTCCGTCCAACCTCCAGCTTTTTAATTTCTCTGAAGCCTTTTTTATCGCAATTATTTCTGCATGCCCGGTAGGATCAAAGTTACTTTCACGCAGGTTATAGCCTGATGAAATAAGATTGTTGTGTTTGTCGGTAATAATTGCGCCGATGGGTACTTCACCGATACTCCCGGCTAATTGAGCTTGCTCAATAGCCAGGAGCATAAATTTTCTATCATTATCTGTCATAACTCGGTGAAGCGATATGACTAGAGTCAAAAACTATTTTCTTGCGCTGAATTTAATTCCAGCTTTATTTCTATCCCAGGTTTTATCTGTGATTTCTTTTATCTCTGCGACTTTGATTTTCTGAGTAGCTGTAACAGGGAAACCATCTTCATATACTTCAATAAATCTTGGAACCATAGCTACCATAACTTTTTCAGCCATCCAATGGCTAAATTCAACAGGATCAAACTCAGCACCGGCTTTTAGGGTTACGTTTAGCTTGATTTCGTCATCCGATACATTAGGAAGTCTAATACCGACTGCTACAGCTTCCTGAAGCGCTTCATACTGCACAGCTACGTCCTGAACAGCAATCGGATCAACGTTTTCTCCGGACACTCTTATTCTGCTGAATCTTCCGGCGAAGTAATACCTTCCGTCAATTCCCCTTGCAAAAAGGTCATCTGAGTTAAAAAATCCATCGTCATCGAACGCCTCTCTGGTTCTCCTTTCATCTTTAAAGTATTCGTTCAATGTTGTGTGTGGTACGAGGGGCTTAATGTATAAGAGTCCTTTAGCATCATCGGGAGGTGTCGGATTTTCATAAGGATCCCAGAAAGGTCTTAAAACCTTAGTAATGTCCTCAGGGTCTCTTAGCTCCGCATAATATCCATCCATTGGGAAGCCTGATGATCCCGGGCGGTGGTCTTCTGGGTCTTTCCAAAGTACCATACCCATTTCAGTGGAGCCGTAACCATCAATTACTCTTACCCCAAAGCGCTCCTGAAACTCTTGCAAGTTTCTTGGTGCAGGGGAACCAAGCATGATTCTGATTTTATGTTTCTTGTCCCATTCTGAAGGCTCTGCAGCCCACAAGTACTCTGCAACAGCACCTAACATGTTAACACCGGTAGCTCCGCATCCTGCAGCCCATTTCCAGAAACTAGATGCTGAAAATCGGGTGAAGAACACAGCTGTTGCTCCTGATCCCATAGCGCTGAATAAACACATAACCTGAGCATTGGCATGCCCAAGAGAAAGAATGCTCATGAGAACATCTTCACTTCTAACGCCCTGCTGCTGAAGATATGCTCTTACCGTCATAAGAATACCACCGTGGTCCCTAGCAACACCCTTTGGCATTCCTGTCGTACCCGAGGTGAACATACATCTTTCCATATCATGCGTGGTTACCTCAACGCCGGTATTTTCACTTGAAGCACCGTCGAACGCAGTAGAAAAAGGCAGGGTTTTTATTCCTCCTATATCAGAAGGAACGTCATTTGGGTCACCGGTCATAAATATGACTTTAAGGTTTTCTATATCACCCGCGATTTCTTCTAGGAGCGACAAGCTTCCAGGATCAACGATAAGTGTTCCCATTTCAGAATAGTTAATTACATAAGCAAGCCTCTCGCCCTTTTCATCTTTATTGATAGGTACCTGAACGCCGCCTATCTTATGAATCGCGATAATTGAAGCTACATATTCAGAACAGTTGAGCATGTACATCCCAACCTTATCGCCCTTATTAACTCCGAAGTCGTCTTTAAGACCATTGGCAACTCTATTGGCCCACTGATTTGTTTCCTTATACGTATAGCTTTCAGAAACTTCTCCATTATTATTAGCAATTTTAAACATTGCTTTATCTGGGAATTGTTCTGCCCCCATCTCAAGGCATTTTGTAATCGGCTGCCATTCCATTGTGTCTTCAAAATTTCCGAATGGAAGTGTTCCTTCTCCCAGGTATTTTGTATCCCGGGGCCTAAATAATAAACGCATTATACTCCTCCTTGCTTAATTTCTATATTTCAGACCAGCGAATAATATAAGTCCAATAAGATACACTTGTCAAACCGTGTAAAATATCTCCCCAAATATACTACTTTAGTTTAATGTATTTAAGTGTGTATGATTAATAAAAATGAGTCGACTATAGTCATTTTTCAAATCTGGACTGTACATAAGTTTCTGGGCTGTAAATAAGTTAAGGAGTTATGTTCTCTATGAGTATTGCTGTCGCAATAATATTATTTGTGGTTGGATTAATAATGCTTTTTTTGGGAGGGGAGGGTTTAGTTAGGGGTGCCTCCCGCCTTGCCCGCGTACTTGGAATAAGCCCAATCGTAATAGGTTTGACGGTAGTTGCATTCGGGACTTCCGCTCCAGAATTTGTTGTAGGTTTAATTGCAGCTTTAAAAGGGGCAAGCGATGTAGTGCTTGGAAATATAATTGGTAGTAATATATCAAACATAGGTTTAATACTCGGGATAGGGGCAATAATAAGCCCTCTTATTATTCAGATAAGGATAATAAAAGTAGAAGTGCCAATCATGATTGCGCTTTCGTTAATTCTCTATGGGTTGGCAGCCTGGAGCTTAAACTTGGGTCTTCTGCAAGGAGTCTTTCTTTTCGGAGCGCTCATAGCGTTTACGATATATAGTTATTTTGGTTCTAAGAAAGAGCCTAAAGAAGTTGAGGAAGAATTTGAAGAATTTGTAGGTTCAGGCAATTCTGTCCGGAAACAGGTTGTTTTTATCGTTCTTGGGCTTGTCGCACTTATTATCGGAGCTAGGTTCGTAGTTGATTCAGCTATTTTTATAGCGAGGGTAGTTGGGATTAGCGAGCTTGTTATAAGTATTACCGCTGTTGCTATCGGTACATCACTTCCCGAGCTTTCCACCACTATAATCGCTGCTATCAGAAAAGAGCACGACATAATTGTAGGTAATATAATAGGGAGCAATATTTTTAATATAGGAATACTTGGCGTGATCTCAATCATTCACCCGGTAACAGTAGATAGTGCTCTACTCAGATTTGAATTTCCGGTAATGATTTTCTTCTCTATATTGGTGCTTCCTCTAATGATAACTGGAAAGAAAGTTGGCAGGGTTGAGGGAATTTCGCTATTAGTTCTCTATGCCGCGTTTATATTTATGGTATTTAGATAAATTATCTTGCTTTGAACTTTATGTCGGTCTTGTTCCTATCCCATGTGTTCTCAGATATTTCTTTTATCTCGGCAACCCTAATTTTTTGGGTCGCTGTTATAGGGAAACCGTTTTCGTAAACCTCAATGAATCTGGGCACCATAAAAACTGGAGATCTTTCAGCCATCCACATGCAAAACTCTACCGGATCAAAACTTGCCCCCTTTTTCAAGGTGAGATTAAGTTTAATCTCGTCATCGGATACATTGGGCAGTCTTATACCAACAGTTACAGCCTCCTGTATCGAATCATACTGCATTGCAACGTCTTGAACGGCTATTGGATCTACATTTTCTCCCGAAACGCGGATTCTGCTGTAGCGTCCCTGAAAGTAGAACCTGCCGTCTATACCGCAAGCGAATAAATCATCGGAATTGAAAAAACCGTCATCATCAAAGGCTTCTTTAGTGCGTCTTTTGTCTTTGAAATATTCATTAAGCGTTGTGTGAGGAATAAGGGGTTTAATAAATAATAGTCCCTTTGCTTCATCAGGAGGTGTAGGGTTTTCAGAAGGATCCCAAAACGGACGCATTACTTCGTTAGTATTTTCAGGGTTTCTAAGTTCTACATAATAGCCCTCCATTGGGTATCCTGATGAACCGGGACGGTGATCTTCCAGGTCTTTCCATAATACCATTCCCATCTCAGTTGAGCCGTATCCATCAATTATTCTTGTATTAAAGCGTTTCTGAAATTCTTCTAAGTTTCGAGGCGCGGGACCTGAAAGAACTGTCCTAATATTGTGCTTTTTGTCCCATTCTGAGGGCTCAGCCGCCCATAGATACTCGCCAACTGCTCCAATCAGACCTACATATGTAGCTCCGCATTCATAAGCCCATTTCCAAAAGTTTGATGCTGAAAACCGGGTATAGAAAACTACACTTGCTCCAGCCCCAATAGCGCTGAAAAGACCCATAACCTGAGCATTTGCATGTCCTAGGGTAAGAACGCTCATTAGAATGTCTTCGTTACGAATACCTTGCTGCTGTATAAATCCTCTTACTGTTAATACTACACCGCCGTGGTTTCTTGAGACACCTTTTGGCATTCCTGTCGTTCCTGAGGTAAACATGCATCTTTCAGCGTCCTTAGTAGAAACATTGACTCCGGGGTTATCGCTTGAATAGTTATTAAAAGTAGAAAAAGGGAGAGTTCTTATTCCCGATATTTCCTCTGGAACCTTTTCTGGATCACCAGTCATAAATATGATTTTAAGGTTTTCTAAGGTCTCTCCAATTTCTTCAATAAACTCAACACCCTCAGGGTCTACAATGAGTGCAATCATTTCTGAGTAATTGATTACATATGCAAGCCTTTCGCCCTTTTCTTCCTTGTTTATTGGTACTTGAACCGCTCCTGTCTTATGGCAAGCTAGTATTGAAACAACATATTCAGGTGAGTTAAGCATATAAATTCCTACCCTTTCACCTTTGTTAATACCGTAATCATTTTTAAGGCCGTTAGCTATACGGTTCGCCCAATTATTTGTTTCTTTATATGTGAAGTTATTATTGAGATTCCCATCGCGGTCTGCTACTCTGAACATCGATTTATCTGGAAACATCTCCGCCCCTTTTTCCAGATACTTTGTAAGAGGCTGCCATTCTTTGGTATCTTCGAAAGTACCGAAGGGGAGAGTTCCTTTTCCGATGTATTTAAGATCACGTGGTTTGAATAGTAACTTCATAATATCACTCCTTTTTTCCCATCCTGTCTCTCACACTTATATTTTATTATAAATTAAAGATTCAGGTTTGATGGCTGCAACCGAGCGTTTGCTCGGTTTAGATTAAATAACCCATATTTTTTGTCAAGATACTCTGGCTGATCTCCGTGAGTGCAATAGGAATATAAAAGGTTTGGTGTTATTTTGTCAACAATATAGAACGACAAAAATACTTATTTCCTGCTTTTCTTCTTGGCAATAGAAATAAAATTTTTGAGCAGATCTTTCCCGTGTTTAGTAAGAATGGATTCGGGGTGAAACTGTACCCCCTCTATCATGTGTTCTTTGTGCCGTATCCCCATTATTTCTCCCTCATCAGTCCAGGCTGTGATCTCAAATATTTCGGGTAGCGATTCTTTATTTACAATGAGTGAATGATACCTGGTAGCTTCAAAGGGGTCGGGTATGTCTTTGTATATCCCCTTTCCGTCATGGTAGATTTCAGAGGTCTTGCCGTGAAGAAGTCTGTCAGCTCTCACTATTTTTCCGCCATAAGCGTATGCTACTGATTGATGACCAAGGCAAACTCCGAGTATCGGCATACGCCCCGCAAATTCCTTTATTGCCTCTACCGAGATTCCCGCCTCTTTGGGAGTACATGGACCGGGGGATACAACCAACATGTCCGGGTTAAGTTTTCCAATATCCTCAAGTTCTAATTTGTCGTTTCTGTGTACTACGACCTCTTCGCCCAGTTCAGCTAAATAGTGAACCAGGTTATAAGTAAAAGAGTCGTAGTTATCTATCATTAATATCATTTTATAATCCTGACTTGGCTACTTCAATTGCCTTAACAAGAGCTTTTACCTTGTTTACAGACTCCTGATATTCTTTTTCAGGATTTGAGTCGGCAACAATCCCTGCTCCAGCCTGAATATATATTTCATTGTCCTTTATAACAAATGTTCTTATAGTAATGCAAGTGTCCATATTACCTGAAAAGCTAAAGTAGCCTACAGCCCCGCCGTATGCTCCACGTCTGTTGGGTTCCATTTCTTCAATTATTTCCATTGCTCTTACTTTCGGCGCGCCCGAAAGTGTGCCGGCCGGAAATGTTGCTTTAAAAACGTCAAAAGCGTCCTTTTTCCTGCTCAGGTTTGCGATTACGTTTGAGACTATGTGCATTACGTGTGAATACCGCTCTATTATCATAAGCTCGTCAACCTTTACGGTCCCTGTGTCTGAAATGCGTCCCAAATCGTTTCTGGCAAGGTCCACTAGCATTATGTGCTCAGCCCTTTCTTTAGGGTCGGCCAGGAGCTCTTTTTCAAGCTTCAAATCTTCTTTTTCCGTCTTCCCCCTGGGTCTAGTACCTGCAATCGGGCGACTCACTACTTCTCCCTCTTCAACCCTTACCATTACTTCAGGGGAGGAGCCTACTAGTGTCTCGGTTTCCGTATTCAAATAGAACATATAGGGCGAGGGGTTCAATACCCTAAGTGATCTATATAAGTCAAAGGGGTCGACATCGAGCTTTGTTTTCCACCTTTGCGCAATTACAGCCTGAATTATGTCACCCGCTTTGATGTACTCTTTCGTATTTTTAACGGCCTTTTTATAATCTTGGGGTTTAAAGTTCGATTTGAGTTTAAGGGCCCCTTTGCTTTTTCTAATATTTTTGTTCGTATTGTTCTTATAAAGCTTTACGGGTTTTCTTAGTTTCTTGATGATGTCTTCTATCTTATTTACAGCTGTATTATAGGCTTCCCGTGCCTCTTTCACCTCAGGGACATAAGCGTTATAGATTATTTTTATTTTATGATTCACATTGTCGAATACGAGCACCAAATCCGTAATCATAAAAAGAGAGTCCCAGAGCCCAAGATCGTCTACTCCGATCTCAGGTAAATCTTCAATATGCCTTACGATGTCATAGCTAAAGTAGCCTACAGCGCCTCCGTGAAACCTTGGCAGTTCAGGTGTAGTCACAGGTTTGTATCTCGATAAAAGATCTCTGAGTGCGTCTATCGGGTTGCCCTGGCTCTTTTTTGTCTTACCTTTCTCAGTTATTTCAATATTTCCATTCTTTGATTTGAAAATAACAGATGGTTCCGAACCCAGAAAACTGTACCTTCCCCATTTCTCTCCCCCCTCTACACTCTCTAGTAAAAATGAGTATTTTCCAGACTCAATTTTCTTAAAAGCCGATACAGGGGTGTCGAAATCGGCCAGCACTTCTTGCCATACCGGTATCAAATTTCCTTTTCTGAGTTTCTTCTTAAATTCGGTAAACGAAGGTGAAATCATGAGGAGAAAGGATAAAAGGGGTAAAATTAAAGTCAAGACGATGCTTTAAAAGCTGTCTCAATACTGTATTATGATTGGGCAAAATTGTTGCTAACCCGGAACATCAAGATGGAGGCTCGATCGATCGTGAGTATAAATCCCGGAATATTTAGAGAATATGATATCAGAGGCATAATAGGGGCCGATATAGACGAGGAAGTTTTTGAAATAATAGGTAAGGCGTACGGCACTTATATGAAAAATCTTGGAGCTTCCCGTCTTTCAATCGGCAGAGATTGCAGGCTGAGCTCCCCTGAGCTTGCAGGAGCCATGACAAGGGGTATTAATTCGACAGGGATTGATGTTCTCGACATCGGCATGGTATCAACCCCTATGCTTTACTTCTCGCTCTATAACCTTGAGGTGGACGGGGGAGTAATGATTACGGCAAGCCATAACCCTGGGGAATATAACGGGATCAAACTATCTTCCGGAAAGGACTCTCTTTTCGGGGATCAGATACAGGTGATCAGGAAGTTAGCCGAGAAAGGTGAGTTTGCTTTGGGTTCAGGGAATACGAACGACGCTGATATAAGGGGAGATTATATAAAATTTCTAAAAGATAATCTGGATATAAAGCCGGGATTGCGAGTTGCCGCAGATTACGGAAATGGAATGGTCGGAATTATAGGACCTGAGATGTTTAGAGAATTCGGGTGTGAACTGACCGAGCTTTACGAAATTCCAGACGGGACTTTTCCTAACCACCATCCGGATCCTACAGTGGAAGAAAATTTAGCTGAATTAATAGAAACAGTTTTGAGCGAAAAACTTGAGGTTGGTTTAGGTTTTGATGGGGATGGGGATAGGATTGGCGTTATTGATGAAAATGGAGAGATTATCTGGGGAGATATGCTGGTACTTATTTTTGCACGGGATATTTTATCAAGAGAAAAGGGTGCCAAGTTCATAGGTGATGTAAAGTGTTCGACCACGCTCTTTAGGGGAATTGAAGAAGCGGGAGGGGAAGCGATTATGTGGAAGACCGGGCACTCGCTTATCAAAGACAAAATGAAAGTTGAAAACGTAGCTATGGCGGGTGAGATGAGTGGGCACATCTTTTTTGCTGATAAGTTTTTTGGTTATGATGACGCTCTGTATGCAGGACTCCGTTTGCTCGAGATTATCTCCAGAACGGGCAAAAAAGTATCGGAGCTTCTTGAAGGGATTCCTGAGTCCGTGTCTACACCCGAAATAAGGATCGACTGTCCTGAAGAGATTAAGTTCCAGGTTGTAGATAAGGTAAAGGCCGAGCTAAGCACCAGTCATCAGGTCATAGACATTGACGGGGTGAGGATTGAGTTTCCCTATGGGTGGGGCCTTATAAGGGCATCAAATACACAGCCGGCTCTTGTTCTTAGATTTGAAGCGCAGGATGATGTAAAACTTAATGAGATACGCTCCATTATAGAAGGGGAATTAAATTCTGTAATGAATGAACTGTCTGTCTTAAAACAATAAAGCGGACTAATTCTTGTCAGGTTGTGTAAGGTCTTTAATCAAAGACTCTAGATTTTCCAAACTAATTTCATATTGTTCTGATATTCTTTTAAGTTCAGAGTCGGCTAAATCAATTTGTGGTTTTAGATTATCATTTAATTCAAATTCAGGTTCCCAGCCCTCTTTTCTAATAGCTAATTGAGCCACATCCCAGCGAGAATAATGTCCGAGTGAGTCAAATACGGCTTTTACCGCTTTTATCTGGTTAGCATAACACTCGGCATATAATATTGCGTCTTTTTCAAAATTTGGTTCGGCAAGGTATCTACCAGCAGGGTTAACAATTGAGCTTCCGCCTCTGGCCCAATCATAGTTAATATGCTCTCCGTCTCTTATCCCATGCCATTTCTCAGGGAAATCGTCTGAATCCAAATAACCGCATCCGCTTAAGACAAAAGCGCCTGCTTCAAAGGCGTGCACTTTTATCAAGGCTTGAATGTTGCAGTTAATTCCCCCCGGGCTCGTATCCGCTTCAAGCAGTTTTTGCTCCCCCCTTTTCCAGTTACCCGGCCAAACGGCAATATGAAACTCCTCCCCTCTATGAATCATAGCGGCTCTTACGAGAGTCATATGGTTTTCCCAGCATATTAGACCACCTATTCGCCCTATATCTGTATCAAATACCTTTATGTCGCTCGCGTCTCCTTGTCCCCAATAAATTCTTTCCGTATAAGTGGGCATTATTTTTCTGTGCCTTCCCATTACTTCCCCGTTTTTGTCTATGAAAAGCAGGCAGTTGTAAACTGTCCGGCTTCCTGGCCTGTCATCTAATTCGTTGCATCCTATTACAACATACGCTCCCGCTTCTTTTGCCGCCTCTCCCAGAATTGCAGTATCTTCACTTGGTATTTGTAGTGAATTATCCTGAAGAGCGATCATGAAATCGGTCCATTCCTGTGGAGGGGTTTCGTATCCCATTGTGTAGTAAGCCGGATAACCAGGGATAAAAGCTTCTGAAAAAGCTACAAGCTCCGCTCCGTTACTGCCGGCGTCCTTGATGAGACTGCAAGCCTTTTCAATGGTCCTCTCCTTATCCATAAATACTGGAGAGGCTTGAACTACAGCTACCTTTACTTTTTCTCTACCGCCAAGAACTTTTTTGCTCATATAATTATCCTATGTAGTAATAATCCTACTTCCACCATCTGGCTGTTGGTCCTGTGTTTTTTGTGCTCTCATCTCGATTAATTGAAGGAGTCTATTTTTGAATTCTTCATCGTATGCACATACCGAGGGTACGATGTATCCCATCAAGGCTATTTGAAGAAAATATTCGGTATTCGTGCGGAGTAAATCCTCCTGGATCTGCTCCCCATATACCTGCGTCATGTTAGTATAAATTGTATGTCCCAATTCGCCCGTAACTTCTGTAACGCTCTTTGTGCCCTGAGTCTGCTGATTAAATTGGACACCAAGATTAAAAGCCATGAGTATTGAATTGGCAAGGTTTCCCATTTGTCCCGGTTCTTGACCTTGTGGTTGTTCTTGATCAGACATGTTTATACCTCCTTAATTTTAGAGTTCTATTCTAACACATTATGTAATTAAAACCGATATATTACACTTTCGATTCTTGCTGGAAATTTTCGATTATGAGAAATAGAGATTTGATTTGGAATTTTAAAAGTGTAAAAGTAATAGGTATCGATCATCAAAAGATAGGAGGATATCTTATGGCTAAGGTACAAGGGGGCTACCTTGTAGCGAAAACTCTTCATGAGCTTGGAGTGAGAGAAATTTTTTCTCTTGGGGGAGGTCATATAAACCCTATCTATAATGCCTGCCTGGATTTAGGGATTAGGATTATTGACACCCATCATGAGCAGGGCGCCGCAATGGCGGCAGACGCTTACGGGAGAGTAACAAGGAAGCCCGGAGTATGTCTTGTGACTGCTGGGCCAGGGTTTACAAATGCCCTTACCGGTATTGCAGGTGCGTATATGTCAAATGCTCCTTTTCTCATAATTTCAGGAAGATCGGGTGTTGAAGAAAATGACAAACTCTCTCTTCAAGAGATAGACCAGCAGGCTATGGCAACGCCAGTGACTAAATGGGCTCGTACGGTTTTTGATCCTCTTCGAATTCCGGAATACATAAGCAATGCATATAAGAGAGCGGTTTCCGGTAAGCCCGGACCGGTATATCTGGGTATGTCTTACGAGGTCTTATACCCCAATTGCGATGAAAAAGAAGTGTCCCTTTACAACACATTGATCCCGTCGTCTAAATCTGAGCCGGGGGATGGAGTTATAGAGGAGTTTGTGGATTTACTTAAACGGGCTAAGAAACCTGTAGCGATTGCGGGAAGTGGCTCCTGGTATTCAAGGGCTGATAAGGAAATTCTAAAGTTTATTGAGGGAGCCAATATGCCTCTTTTTACACTCAATTTCGGAAGAGGGATTGTTTCAGACGATCACCCGCTGTGCTTTGGTCCCGCAAGCGCTTCAGCTCCCAATGCTTTTAGGAAAGTAACATCAGAAGCAGACCTAATCATCCTTCTTGGCATAAGGTTGAGCCTATATATAGCATTTGGACGAACATTTAACCCTAAGGCCAAAGTGGTGCAGATTGATATAGATTCTGCAGAGATAGGAAGAAACAGACCGGCAGACTTAGGAATCGTTGGCGATTTGAGCGGAGTTCTAAATAAAGCGTCTCGCTATATAAAAGAAAATTCGATCGAGTTGAATTTTGGTTCGTGGCTTAAAAAGGCGAATTCATGGCGAGATAAAGAGCGAGTTAAAGGAGAAAAACTTAGAAGCTCCAATAAAAAGCCTATACATCCTGTCAGGGTCTCTAAAGCGGTTGAGGATGTACTTGGCGAGGACGGTATAATTGTCATCGATGGCGGCGATACGCAGGCCTGGACTGATGGGCATTACCATGTAAAAAACCCGGGACATTATGTAAAAGGTGGACCGCTCGGGTGTATGGGGGTAGGAGTCCCGTTTGCAATAGGTACTAAAGTAGCTCGACCCGAAAAGCAGGTGGCCTTGATCACCGGAGATGGAGCGGTGGGTATGAATTTCATGGAATTTGAAACAGCGATCAGGCATAAAATCCCATTTGTAGCTGTTGTTTGCAATGATAGCGCTTGGGGAATGACTAAGCATCAGCTTGAGATAACGTACGGTAAAAAATGTCCCAAAGTAGGTGTTGATCTCGACTTTACTCCGTTTCATGAAGTTTTAAATGTTCTAGGAGGCTACGGGGAGCTTGTGAGTGATCCTAAAAAACTTAATGGTGCTCTGGAAAGGGCTTTTTCCTCAGGAATTCCTGCGCTTATAAATGTCGTAACCGATCCTGATGTGATAAGCGGCGCTACTCTCGCAATTACAGAAATGCTGATGTCGGT
>SMWY01000063.1 GCA_004356555.1 Candidatus Dadabacteria bacterium | reverse complement strand
TATATGGCAGATTATTTCAATTAAGCGAGAAAAGAGATTGATCACAAAAGATTACCAAAAATATAAGGAGATACACCGTAGAAAATATTATGCCGCCCCCATTTTGACAAAGTCCAGTTATAGCATACTATGTATCCATAATTATAAAGGTTATTATTCCCATACAATAACTTTGCCTTTCTGATAATTGAGTGATATTAATTAGCCACTACAAAGAAGTAAATATTTAAACACCGCCTTATTCCAGCTGTCATTGGCCAACTAATACCCACACAAGGCAAGACATCCGTCTTGATGCTTAGATAGAGGGTAGCAGTCTTTATTTCTACGGTACAGATTAGTATTAAACTTTCCAAACCGCCGAAAGCCCCTTTCCTAACCACTCAGAAAGTTACGACGACCAAAGAGAGTATTTTACTTAAAAAGATGACCATGAATATAAATAGTAAGAAGTTAAATGTGCTGCAGATAGCGACCCTTAATCGGCCGATTAGGCAGGATTTGGGTTACGGCCTATCGAAACGGTAATTTATAATATTGATAAAGGACTGCATAAATTAGGCCATCGTTCGATTGTCGCCTGTTCGGGCGATTCGAGCGTTGTAGGAGAACAGTACACCACTATTGAAAAAAGCTTCAGTGGGTACTGGAGTAGCAACACACAACTGCAGCGTGAAAATATGCGCAAGCATCTTGTCCTATCACTTGAAAGAGCAAAACAGGGAGACATCGATATCATCCACATGCATGACGCGATTATGGTCGAATATATTTTTAAAGGAGTTGTTAAAAGTCCTGTTCCCATTGTGATGACCCTTCATGTGCCTGCCGCTGAGAAAGTATCATTTAAGAGATGGAACGAATCGTTCAATCCCTCTTCTAAGGTATATTTTGTCCCGATCAGTGAATACCAAAGAAAACAGCATGAGGGATTAATCAACGCGCAAGAGGTTATTAATCACGGTATTGACGTGGAAGATTATCCATTCAGAAGCAATCCTGGAGAACAAGAATATTTGTTCTCGATCGGAAGAATCACTCAAGATAAAGGGCAGGATAAAGCCATCGAAGTCGCTAAGAGAACCGGTTCCCGGCTTATCCTCGCAGGCAATGTCCAAAATAAGGAAAAAGACCGGGTATTTTTTAAGAAAATAGAAAAATCATTAGACCTTGTGACCGACGCGGGCAAGCCTTTCCACGGCAGCGAGTATTACGAAAAAGTCATGAAACCTATTTTGGACTCGGGCAAGCAGATAATCTATATCGGAGAAATTGATAGCGACCAGAAAAGACTGTGGTACCGGCACGCGCAGGCAACACTCTTTCCTATTCAATGGGGTGAGCCCTTCGGACTTGTCTTGATTGAATCAATGGCCTGTGGGACACCACTGTTAGCATTTAATAAAGGCTCGGTTCCTGAAATAGTAATTCATGGAAAAACAGGCTTCATCGTGGATTCAATCGATGAAATGACTGAGGCTGTAAAATCATTAAACCTTATCAATCCCAGTGACTGCCGCACTCATATTAAAGATAATTTCTCAGTCGCCAGTATGGCCGGAAAATATTCCGAGCTGTATCAGCAAATTTTGGGGGTAAATACTTTATGCCAAAAGACATACCAGTAAGTAATGGGTCTTTTCTCTTGAATTTCGATTCGGATTATCAGATACGAGATATTTATTTCCCTTTCATCGGACAGGAAAACCATTCAAGCGGACGTCCCTTCCAATTTGGGGTATGGGTGGATGGGCAGTATTCATGGATGGGACCAGATTGGGAAACAAATTTAAGATATCGTGACAATAATCTTGTAACTGATGTCATTCTAAAAAATGAGGCCTTGAGTTTGGAACTCCGATGCTCGGATGTGGTGGACTTGGAATTGAACATCTACATTAGAAAAATCGAGGTGATAAACCTTAAAAACAAAGCTCGTCAAGTCAGACTCTTTTTCAGTCATGAGTTTTGTCTTTATGGGAACGACATCGGGGGTACAGCTTATTTTGATCCCCGCAGTTGTTCAATCATACATTACAAAATCCACCGCTATTTTCTGATCAGCACCTGGGCACATGGTAAGTGGGGAGTGCAGCATTTTGCCTGTGGAAGAAGAGAGGATTCTGGAGGTTCAGAAACAGTTATTGAGGCAAACAACGGAATACTTAGCGGGGTGGCCTCCGCATGGGGCTCACCGCATTCTACCATTGCCATTTGGTTGAAACTGCCGGCAAAGGGCACTACAAATGCTTATTATTGGATGGCGGCGGGTACGAACTATTCCGAAGTCGCAAACCTAAATTTAGAAGTCCACAACAAAACACCTGAGGAACTCCTTAAGCGCTCCTCGAAATACTGGCAAACATGGATACATAAAGATTCTTTAAAGCTCCAAGGCTTGCCTAAGTCCGTTAGAGATATTTATAACCGAAGCCTGCTTATACTAAGAACACAAATTGACAACCATGGAGCCATAATTGCCGCCAATGATTCTGATATTATTCGCTTTGGAAAAGATACATATTCCTATATGTGGGGGCGGGATGGTGCTTTTGTCGCAGCCGCTTTATCAAAAGCGGGTTATTCCCATCCGTGCATGAAATATTTCGATTTTTGCGCCCGTATTTTATCTGACGAAGGGTATTTATTTCAACATTATAATCCGGACGGATCCCTTGCGAGCAATTGGCATTCCTGGTTAGTCGAAGATAAAGAAGTCCTTCCCATCCAGGAAGATTCAACCGCTTTAACACTTTGGGCGCTATGGATTTATTCCCAGAGCATGAAAGACGTGGAATTTATCAGACCTCTCTACAGTAAGCTCATCAAGAAAGCAGCTGACTTTTTAGTCAGTTACCGTGACCCTCAAACTCATTTGCCTCTACCTTCTTATGATCTTTGGGAAGAACGTTACGCGCTTCACACCTATACGGTTGCATCTGTGATTGCCGGTCTTAGAGCTGCTGCGAATTTTGCGAATCTCTTTCAGGACGCCCCCCTGGCTGAGAAGTATGACTCGGTGGCCGCTGAAATGACAGCCGCAATTAGTAAACATCTATACCATAAAGATCTAAAGCGATTTGCGCGTTCGGGCTCTAGAATAAAGGGGGGTTATAAACTTGATAAAGTCATTGATATCAGTCTTTTGAGCCTGGCAACACTCGGGGTCTTGGATCCAAAAGAACCGAAAATGCTTGAAACAGCCCAAGCTGTGCGTGAAGAGCTTTGGCTTAAAACTCCTGTCGAAGGTTGTGCTAGATATCAGGGTGATGAATATCAGCGTACGGAAGATAGCCCAAAAGACATTCCCGGAAATCCATGGTTTATTTCAACGCTCTGGCTGGCAGAATACTATATCGATCTCGCAGAGAACAAAGAGGAGCTTCAAGCGGCTCTTCCATATCTTAAATGGTGCGTAAAAAATTCGCTTCCTTCAGGGGTGCTTGCCGAGCAAGTACATCCTATAAACGGTTCACCTCTTTGTGTTTCTCCTCTCACCTGGAGTCATTCCGCTTTTGTTTGGACTGTTTTACGGTACTCAGAAAAGGACAAGACGCTCAAAAAATAATAGTCATCTTAAAAAGTAGACGGGGAGCCCCCGCTGGCAAAGAATACTTGAACCCTTTTATTCCTTATAAGAAGTCCCTCTTATATCATTCTAAACAATCTGAGGAATTTATCTTAAATTTATTTTTGTATTGTTCAGCTCATAGGTGTTTATTGCTTAGTAGGAAGTGATGGGCCATACGCATCAGTAACGCTTTCTTTTTCGTCTACCAAACTCTCGTTAATAAAATCCACAATGTCTTGAGCTTTTACCCCAAGCGAGCTAACCTCATGTTCTCCGCCCTTGACCGATACGAATTCATTTCTCACCCCAACATCGTCAAGCTCATCATGAAGCGCCTTGCTCTGTCCCCACGGCACTGTGCAGTCATGCTCTCCGTGAACCAGATATGCCGGCGGATCAGATTTATCCAGATACGCGCCGGGGTCGGCGGCTCTCACATCCCTAAGGTCGCAAGTGTCAATGTTGTATCTGGTCCCGTTTGTCTCAGCACAGTCAAGGAGTTCTAAAATAGGGCTTGAGTATGGAGGTTCCTCACACATACCTGATTTTATGGCGCTATTTTTCTGCACCGCGAAGCTGCTCATATTATAAGGGCCGTAAAATAACACAGCCGCTTTTACCTCCGTTGAAGCTCCGGGGGTTTTATCCCCTTCAAGCTCCTCTACCCCGCTTGAAAAAGCAGTCAATGCAGCGAGGTGCGCTCCTGCAGATTCTCCCATAAGGATTATCTCATCCGGGTCAATCCCGAGTTTCTCTGAATTGAGTTTTATCCATCTGACCGCAGCTTTTACGTCATAGACTATCTCAGGCCAGGGTGCAGACTCATCACTCGCAAGCCTGTATCCGATAGATATAAGATTATATTTCCCAAGTCCCGCCACTTGAAACGCTATCGGCTCAATGCTCCCTTTATCCCCCGCAATCCAGGCTCCTCCATGAATCCAAATAAGAGTCGGCCTTTTAGCCTCCCCTTCGTAACGGTAGAAATCGAGCTTCTGCCTCTCATGCCCGTCTTTAACATAACTATATTCAACCGCCTCACTCAGATGAGACTTAGCTACCACATCCTCAACTGCAATGGACTCATAGCTCTTATTAGAGCTTTCCATCCACTCGCAACCCGAAAGGAATAGAAGAACAAGAAAAACACTAATACCCGGAATCAATTTCTTAAGAACTCGTATATTCATTTTATTTAATTCTGCCTATCTATTAAGTACCAGCCCACAATCTTTTTCCTAATAATATACCGTGGAATTTAGGGTTTTGGAGAAAACTCCGATATTGGCCATAAAATTAATTACTCCTTTTTATTTAGCAACCCGTAAGCTTCCCTATCACTCTGCCTTGAAAATTCAGTAAACACAACATCAAACCTTCGGCCCGATACCTCTTCTGAGCCTCTATTATCTTATCTATATCTCGCAGCATATTTTTTTATATAGGCGGGGAGCCCCCGCTTGTATTAAATTTCTTCGAAGCTCTTGAGTTAGTTAGAAATTAAACGCCCAGCGCGTAGCTGCGCCCTCTGCGTAAGAGCGCCCTCTGCGTAGGTGACCCACCGCGTAGGTGTAACTTTTGCTTGAAGCTCGTCTATAAATATTGTAGTGTGGTTTTGTATATATAGAGTTTAAGGAGGGTATAAGAT
>SMWY01000062.1 GCA_004356555.1 Candidatus Dadabacteria bacterium | reverse complement strand
ATAAGGGCAGCTGTATTAATGAGGGTTCCCAGCGATGAGATGCTGGAGGCGTATCTCCGCGAGAACGGGGAAAAGTTCATGATCCCCGGTAAGACGCGTATCACACACGTTACTGTGAACGAGCTCAAATACGGCAAAGATACCGGCAAGCGCGCTAATGAGCTCCTCACAAAGATTAGAAGTGAAAAACTTTCACCCAAAGAAGCATCTTTGCTTGAGAAGAAAGCGTTTGTCGAGCCCGCACTTCCCCCGCTTCCTGACAAAGAGATTCAGAGAAAGTTTGGGTACAGGTTCACAAACATTTTAAAAGAGGCTCCTGTTGGAGAATGGTCTGGTCCTATACCGTCACGATACGGGGTTCACCTTGTCTATATTCATGAGCGTACGGAGCCCTATGTGCCTCCTCTTAAAAATATAAGGAAAAAAGTGAAGGGGAGGCTACTGCATAAGCTTGCGGACGAGTGGCTCGACCTCCGTCTAGAGCAGCTAAAACAGGAATACGATATTGTAATCGAGGAGGCGAAGACGTCATGAAAGCGTGCTCGATGAGGCTTTGCTACACCGCATTATTCATTTTCTTTTTCGGACTACTCTCTGCATTTCCCTCGCTTGCGCACATATTCGCCCCTTCTTTATATGAATTAAAGGAAACTGTGACCGGAACCGTAACGGTCCGGTGGAAGGAACCTGTAGTAAGACCTAGGGGTGCAACACTACGGCCGGTTTTGCCTCCTGACTGTGAGGGGGTTGGGAAAGTCGATTTCGAATATATAGATAACGGAGCTTTAGCGACTTGGGATCTTAAGTGCGCGGGAGGGTTAATTGGAAAGACCGTTAGCGTAGAGAATATCGCTAGTAGTAAGGCAGATGTGCTACTAAGAATACAGCTATTGGATGGCCGTTCGATCACGCATGTTCTAACCGCTGGCGAATCCTCCTTTGTAATACCCGAACGTCAGTCCTCACTATCAGTTTTTAAGACCTATCTCATATTAGGAACAGGGCATATACTTGAGGGCTTCGATCACCTACTTTTTATTCTTGGTCTAGTGTTAATAGTAGGCTGGAGCAGGCAGCTTCTCTGGACCGTCACTGCTTTTACCGCAGGTCACAGCATCACTCTTGCGCTTGCGACTTTGGGTTTCGTTCACGTTCCCCAACAGCTTACTGAAGCTGCCATCGCTGTTAGTATCTACTTTCTAGCTATAGAACTCTACAGATCTTTTAAATCCCGCAATACATTAATGAACTGCTACCCATGGATTATAGCCGGACTCTTCGGACTGCTGCATGGACTAGGTTTCGCAGGTGCTCTCAGCGAGGTCGGACTTCCCCAGACTGACATACCTCTTGCGCTCTTTTCCTTTAACGTTGGTATCGAAATCGGACAGCTTTTATTCGTAGGCCTAGTTCTAATTGTATGGGTTCTATTAAAAAGGGCTCCCTTCACATGGCCCCGAATTGCAAAATTCCTACCTGCATATCTAATCGGTTCTCTTGCCGTGTTCTGGTTCTTAGAGCGCATCTGGAATGCTTTTTTTAGTTTCCAATTTTAATATCGACTGATTTTTCATTATCAGATTTGATATTAGGCTAGGTGGGTTATAGATGCGTCCCCAAGGGGATTTGAACCCCTGTTTTCGGCGTGAAAGGCCGATGTCCTGGGCCAGGCTAGACGATGGGGACTAACGAAGTATGAGCCGTGCAGGATTCGAACCTGCGGCCCACTGCTTAAAAGGCAGTTGCTCTACCTCCTGAGCTAACGGCTCATTAACAAGGCGAAAATATATCACGTCATTATACATTGTCAAAGAATATGTGTATTATTTTTAATCTCTTATTTCCCCTTAAATCTAGGCACTATTTAGCTGATTTCTACAAAAAAATATGGCATCTCGTTTCTCTTCCCCGCAATTTAAAAATTTTACTCTAGCTACAGCTGCTAACTTCTTTTTTTTCTGTAATTTTTCTTCATTTTTTCTCCTGCCTATATATATAAAAGATTTAGGGGGAAATGAAGCAAATATTGGTTTTATTATGGGCTCTTTTGGTATTACTTCCCTGGGAGCGATTCCTTTCGTTGCATATCTGGTAGATAAATATGGGAGAAGGAGGTTTATGCTCTTTGGATATGCGTTAATGTTCGTAGCCACACTAAGTTACCTTTTCATATCTCAATTATCCCCGGTTTTCTATCTATTACGTTTTGTACAGGGAGTTTCTTTTGCCTTCTCTTTTACCGCCGCGAGTACGTTTGTAACGGATTATATTCCTTCTGAGAAAATGGCAGAGGGGCTTGGGATATTCAGTGCGTTTACAATTGCCTCTTATGCAATTGGCCCATCATTGGGAGAACTCGTCATTGAGCTTTTCGGTTTCTATTCGTTTTTCATTTATGCCTCCTTTTTCAGTTTAATAGCATTTGTTTTAACTATTTTTACCAGGGATGGAAACTTTATACGTTCATCCGACCGCTATGGGCTTGGCTTCTTCCGTCTTATAGCTTCTAAGAGGTATGCTTTCATATTAGTCTCGAATTTAATACTTGCAGGGGGCCTCGGGGCCATACTTAACTTTGTTGCAACTTTCTTGAGATCTAAGGGGTTAGCAGCTTTTTACTTCTTCCTGACCTACACGATAGCGGTTACTGCAGTGAGAATTTTCGGTGGGAGAATTTCCGATAAGTTAGGGAGAAAGGTTATTGCCTCGCCCTGTCTTTTGGCCGTCTCTATCTCACTTGCGGCCATGTACTTTGTGGAATCTCCTTTAAGCGCAGTGTTGATATCACTTTTCTTTAGCATAGGATACGGGTTTTTGTACCCTACGCTTAGTGCGCTTGTTATAGATAAAGCGGGATCGGATGAAAGAGGTAAAGCAATGGGAGCATTTAACGCCTCTTACAGTCTGGGAATCAATTTTCTGGCGTTTCCGCTGGGTCTAATTGCAAGGGATTTTGGATATGAGATTATGTATTTTGTAACAGGTTGCATGGTCTTCTTAGGCTTTATACTATTTACTTTCTTTGAGCCGGATAGTGAATCTTGAAAAACAATTCAACATTAATTACTCTTGCAATCGATGACAATTAACTCCGGCGATCAGGTACTTATCATATCTCCTGACAACAAAACCTATCTAGTAACTGTAGCTGAGGGGAAGGGTATGGGGACTCACTTGGGTGAGCTTACTCTTGGCGATGCTATAGGGAAATCTTACGGAGATAGGATTTATTCTAGTTTAGAGCACCCATTTATACTCCTTGAACCTACACTTGAAGATAAAATGATGAAGGTCAAAAGACACACACAAATAATCTATCCTAAAGATGCGGGTTTCATAATACTTAAAACCGGTATTCAGTCAGGAATGAGGGTTGTTGAATGTGGAACAGGGTCAGGCTCTCTTACAATGGCACTTGCCAATGCTGTAGTGCCCGATGGGATGGTCTTTACTTATGATAGTAGGGAGAAGCATCTTGAGAACGCAAGGAAGAATATAGAAAATGCAGGTTATTCTGATAACGTTGAATTTAAACTGGGAGTAGCACAAAATGGTTTTGATGAAGAGGGGGTCGATGTCGTGATCTTGGATCTCCCATCCCCCTGGGAAGGTATTCCCGCGGCTGCTAAGGCATTAAGGGGAGGCGGTAGAATTGCTAGTTTATCTCCTACCTATAATCAGGTTGAAAAATGCGTCGAGAAGTTGGAAGAGCAAGGATTTGTCTACATAGAAACAGTTGAGCTTCTGCTAAGGTATATCAGGGTTAGCACGGGTAAGACAAGACCAGTTGACCGGATGGTGGGCCACACTGGGTTTCTTACATTCGGGAGAAAGATCTTATCTAAAAAAGAATCTATTGATGATTCTACTGAAGTATTGTAGAGCTATTTCAAACTTTTAGAAGCTCACTTTATTAGAGGCAATATGATATGAATAGTAAAAGAAGAAAGCTTTTATTTCTCCTTTTTTTTCTTTTGGTCTTCGGGATTTATTATCTTTTAGAGAAAAGAGAAAAGTCGCCTGATTTGGCGGAGCACAATGTTCTTAGCGTGATAGATGGAGATACTGTCATAATAGATGACGATAAAAAATCTCGAATCAGATACTTAGGAATAGATACGCCTGAAATTGCATACCAAGGTTCTCCGGGAGACCCCATGTCTGAGGAGGCTAAGGATTTTAATGCCAAGCTCGTCCAGGGTAAAACAGTCAAACTTGAGTTCGATGAGGAAAAATATGACGTATATGGAAGGATACTTGCCTACGTATATGTAGATGATCTGTTAGTCAATGAAGAGCTTCTAAAGGAGGGCCTTGCAACAGCACTTATAATTGAGCCTAACGGTATGTACTCAGAAATTATATTCGATGCCCTCCAACAAGCAAAGAATAATAAAAAAGGTATATGGGGAGACTTAAGAAACCTAGCTCCACCACCGGGAAATAGCGAATTTCGGGTTGATCTTAATAAAGCGCATCGCTATGAAGGAAAGCGCATAGTAGTAAAGGGGCGCATACTTGATGTCCGTAAATCTGACAATGTGATCGTATTAAATATGGAAGACAAGCTCGACGTGGTTATTTTCCCCGATGATTGGAATAATTTTCAGCATTTTGATATAGATCCAGAAAAATTCTACAAGGGTAAAACAGTGGAAGTTATAGGAAGGGTAAAGATGCGTAGAGGCAAGCCGGGCATTATTGTGGATCACCCTATGTTGTTAAGGAGCTCGCCTTGAGTCTAAGAGAAGATCTAATAGTAGGTGCCGGGGAGCTTGGAGTTGATGTTTCAGAAAAGGATGTGGACCTTTTTTTTAAGTATTTAGAAAATCTAAAAAACTGGAACGAGAAAATCAACCTGACTTCTATTAAGGATGATAGAGGAATAATTGTAAGCCATTTTCTCGATTCAATCTCAATTGCTCCTATTATAGAAGATGAGAAAAAGGTTCTTGATATAGGCTCAGGTGCCGGATTTCCCGGAATTCCTTTAAAGATTGTACGCCCTGGACTTGAAGTGACCATGCTCGATTCGGTGAATAAGAAAGTTTCATTTATGAACGACACTATAAGAAAGCTCGGTATTGAAGGTATTAAGGCAGTATGGGGTAGGGCAGAAGAGTCTCAAAGCAACATTCCCCTGCACCACTTTGACTATGTAGTATGTAGAGCTGTTGGAAGTATTTCGGACACCCTCAAACTAAGCTCTCCATATGTGTCAGAAGATGGAGTTATTGTACTTATGAGGGGAAAGGGGGGGAGTGAAGAATGGAATACTACAATTCAAGATGTTGAAAACGAATTTGAACTTGTAGATTTTAAGGATTTAACCCTCCCTATAGGCGATTTAAAGAGGATTATACTTGTTCTTAGGCTGCTCTGATGAAAAGACATTCCTATTTCTTATTCTGACATGATTGATGACAGAATAGTTTTTTTTAAGATTAGATGCATAAAAATGGTTTCCGAGGCTATATTTCTTGACCTGAAATAGTTTGAATGTTAGTTTAAGTGCTCTTAAATAATAGAGGTGATTATGAAAACTGTTGGAGTAATAGGGGGAAGCGGGCTTTACGAGATTGAAGGACTGACCGATGTTGAATCAGTTAGTGTGGATACGCCCTGGGGGAGCCCTTCTGATGATCTGGTAGTTGGCACTTTGGGCGATACTAAAATGGTGTTTTTGCCCAGACACGGCCGAGGCCATAAACAAATGCCCTCAGAAATCAACTACCGGGCAAATATATTTGCAATGAAAAAGATGGGTGTGGAATGGATTGTATCAGTAAGCGCTGTAGGGAGCATGAAAGAGCACATTTCCCCGGGACAAATTGTTATTCCTTCACAGTTCTACGATCATACAAAAACAAGGGTATCAACATTCTTTGGAGACGGGATTGTCGCACATGTTTCTATGGCTGATCCCGTATGTTCCATACTTTCAGAGGAACTTTACAACGCCTCGATAAACTCTGGCGCAACAGTCCACAAAGGCGGGACTTATCTATGTATGGAGGGTCCTCAATTCTCTTCCAGAGCCGAAAGCAATATATATAGAGGGTGGGGAGTGGACGTAATTGGTATGACAAATGCGACAGAGGCTAAACTTGCCCGTGAAGCTGAGATTTGCTACGCTAGCCTTTCAATGGCGACCGATTATGACTGCTGGCACGAGCACCATGATGACGTCACAGTGGAAGACTTAATTGCAACCTTAAATCAGAATGTTCAACTAGCAAGAGATATAATAAAAAAGGTAGTCCCGGCAATTGGTGAGTCTAGAGAATGTCCATGCTGTAATGCTCTTCAGAACGCGATAATTACACCTAAAGAAGCTATAACAAAAGAGATTAAAGAACGTCTCGAAATACTGATAAAGAGGTATATCTAATGAAATTACTTGTAGTCGGATCTATGGCGCTTGATACGATTGAAACACCATTTGGTAAAGAAGAGAATATATTAGGGGGATCGGCTTCATATTTTTCTCTGGCAGCTAGTATGTTTACTGATGTGGGCATAGTCGCCGTAGTAGGAAAGGATTTTCCGGAAAGTCATTTGGATCTTTTTAGGTCTAAAAACATCGAACTTGAAGGAGTGACCAGGGAAGAAGGGGAAACCTTTAAATGGGAAGGGAAATACGGGTACGATCTTGGAGATCCCGATACACTGGGTACGTATTTAAACGTTTTTGAAAATTTTAATCCCGTAATTCCGGAGAACTACAGTAATGTAGATTACGTTTTTCTTGCAAATATCGACCCCGAGCTTCAGCTAAGCGTATTGAAACAGGTTAAGAATCCTAAGCTTGTGGCGTGCGATACAATGAATTTTTGGATAGATAATAAGCCCCAGGAGCTTAAGGAAGTCTTAAAACATGTAGACATACTGCTGATCAATGATTCTGAGACCAGAGCCTTGGCGGGGGAACCCAGAATTACAATTGCGGCGAGAGCAGTGTTAGACATGGGTCCTAAGATTCTTATCGTTAAAAGAGGCGAATACGGAGCCTTGATGTTCTCAAGGGATTCTATATTCTGGGCTCCGAGTTATCCGCTCGAAGAGGTGATTGACCCAACAGGGGCTGGGGATACATTTGCAGGGGGTTTTATGGGTTATATTGCCGGCAACGATATTACTACTGACCCTGTCGGATTTAAAACAGCAGTGGTAAACGGGAGCGTTATAGCATCCTTTACTGTGGAGAATTTCAGTGTCCGAAGGCTATCTAATCTAACTAAGGAAGAAATTAGTATCAGGTTTGCAGAGTTCTTAAAACTATCAAAAGTGGATTAACTTCGGCTAATCTCCGTTTCAACCACATTACGAGATTTTTAGGCCTTGTTTAATGATATTAATTCTATTGTTATCCCAATAGGGTTAATTCTTGATCTTCTTTGTTGAGTTGTTTTTGATTCTCTCAGCTAATACTGATGTCGATATTCCATCAACCAGAGGAATTATTCTTACTTCCCCTCCGTATTTTTCTACAACCTCTTTTCCTACGACATTTTTGGGTGTGTAATCGCCGCCTTTGACTATTATATGGGGCTTTAACTCCTTTATTAACCTAAGAGGAGTGTCTTCGCCAAAGACCACTAAATAGTCAACGCAGTCAAGAGCAGATATTAGAGCTACTCTTTCTTTTTCAGAGACAAAAGGACGTCCTCGGCCCTTAATCCTTTTTACGGACTGATCGCTATTAATTCCCACAACTAATATATCACCAAGGTTTTTAGCTTCATTTAAGAGTTTTAAATGACCTGAGTGGAGAAGGTCAAAACACCCGTTTGTAAATACGATTTTCCTGCCTTTTGATTTCTCTTGTTCAAGAGTTCTAACTAGGACTTCTCTATCTGGTAATTTGTATCTGGTACTGCTAGTGAACTGATTTAGCAAATCCTGCTGAGTTACGCTTGCAGTACCCGCTCTGCTTACAACGATTCCGGCTGCCAAGTTCGCAACCTTTACTGAATCATCAATAGAGTTTGTTGCCAGGTAAGATAAGGTAAATGCACTTACAACAGTATCCCCTGCCCCTGTAACATCGAATACTTCCTGCGTTTGTGACGGGACTGTCTTAAGACCGCTTTTTTTGCTGTAATAGCTTATTCCTTCTTTCCCGCGAGTAATAAGTATAAATTTAGCTCCGGTCTGCTTAATTAGATTTTGTGAGGCGTGCTCTAGTGTTTCCTCATCTACAATTCTTATACCGCTTGTAAGCTCTGCTTCTTTTTGATTCGGAGTAATAGTGCCGGCTCCTTTGTATTTGGTGTAATCATTACCTTTGGGATCAACTGTTACAAAAATATCTTCCTTCCGAGCAAGCTCAAATATGGAGGAAAGAAAGGTTTTAGTAATACACCCTTTTGCATAATCGGAAATAATAATTCCATTGGGTTTAAACTTCTTAATTGATTTTTCGATTGCTTTAATAAGCTTGCTCTCAATTTTAGTTGAAATTGAAGCGGTATCTTCTTTGTCAATTCGTGTTATTTGCTGGTTATCAGCAATGAGTCTGGTCTTTGTAGTAGTAGATCTCTTGGAGTCTGGGATAATGCCGCTTCCAGCAATTCCGCTACGTTTAATAATTTTTAATAGCTTCTTACCTTCAGTATCTTCTCCGGTGGTTCCTATAAGCTCGACCAAAGCCCCAAGGCTTTTCAAATTAACCGCTACATTGCCGGCTCCACCAAGAGATTCGATCTCCTCTTTAGCTTTTAACACCGGTACGGGGGCCTCAGGTGATATTCTGTATGCTGTTCCGAATATATATCTGTCTAGCATGATATCTCCGATTACGAGAACCCTGAGCTTGCTGAATCGGTTTAATATTTCTGAGATTTGTATATTTTTAGGTTTGGACAAGATATTTTCTCTTCAGCGAATTAGCCCTTTATTATAATTGAGTTCCAAAAGGGTGTAAATTAAGATTTAATTTCCCAGGTTATTAAACTCCTATATAATTTCTGCTTATGATAGATCTACATTGTCATTTACTGCCAAATATTGACGACGGTCCGAAGAGCTGGGAGGAGAGTATAGAAATGGTATCGATAGCTCATAAGGATGGGATAAAGGGGGCTATGACTACTCCTCACTGGATACAAAGCACCAACTGGCAGCCTGTGATTCGTCAATTGTGAGAGAAACGGTAAAGGCGCTTTGGGTTCTCGAAAATGAAATCGGGGATCAAATAGTTGATACTATTATCAAAAATACTAATAAAGTATAGGCTGTAACGTTTCTACTCAAGGGTAGAATCCTATCTTTTCTAAATATTTACCCAGCCTTTGAATGTTGAATGTACTTTAATCTAAGATTATAGAGAATATCCTTTAATAGTTTATCTTCCTCCTCATCCAAATTGCCGACAGTCTTGTCTTTTAATATTTCCAGAATCTCTATTGTGTGTTTCGCTGCCGGAAGATTGACACTTATTTCCTTAAGCTCGGGGTCGTGTATTTCTCCCAAATGGATTAGGGACGAAGCGTTTAAAGATAGCATAAAGGTTGAAAAATCCATTTTTAATCCGCCAGGATCGTGTGGGGTTTGTTCTTCACTCATTTTGAAAGTACCTCCTTTTGTATCAACTTTATAATTGTTGTATTTGTCTAATTCACTTCATATATCTGCTGAATTTTGTTCTTGGGTCGTAAGGGTTTGATTCAGCAAGTTTTTCAAATATTTCTTTATCACTTTCTTTTATATTATCAGGCATAACAATCTTAATCTCAACATACTGATTCCCTCTAGCCTTAGTTTTTACATTCTGTACACCTTTGCCTTTTAGCCTGAGTTTTGTGCCGTTTTGAACACCTGAAGGGATTGATACTTTTGCAGTTCCGTCAATTGTCGGTATATCCACTTGCTTACCAAGTGCCGCTTCATAATAAGTAATTGGCAACTCAAGATATATATCGTCTTGTTTGCGCTTGAAAATGGGGTGAGGCTTTACCTTTATTCTTAGGTATAGATCCCCTTTGTCACCCCTTCCACCAGATTCTCCTTTCCCCTGTACCCTTATCTTGGAACCTGTTGCAACACCGGCAGGTATTTTAACGGATAGTTTCTCAGTAATTACATTGTTTAGTTTCTGCCTGCTTATTGAAATATCTCTTACTCCGCCTTTGATTGCTGTATTAAAATCTATTTCGATTTGATATTCTAAATCCTTTCCCTTAGTGGGTTTCTCCCTTGATGCATAAGTGAATATATCACGAAACGCACCTCCCGCGCCCCTCCCTGCACCTCTTCTGGCTCTCGGGTCTCCGCGAAAGCCGAATATATCTTTAAAAATATCTTCAAATCCTGGGAAATCCTTTGAGCTGTAAGTATACTGATAACTGCTACCTCCAGGATCTCCAGCCCGCCTCCAAGTGGTTTGGCCTCCGGGCCTGAACTCAGCGCTTCCGAACATATCGTAAGTCTTTCTTTTCTCTTCATCAGAAAGGACCTCATGGGCTTCTTGGAGTTCTTTGAACTTTTCTTCGGCCATTTTGTCGTCAGGGTTTAGGTCAGGGTGGTACTTTCTCGCAAGGCTGCGATAAGCCTTTTTAATATCTTCTTTTGAGGCGTTTTTAGATACACCTAGTATTTTGTAGTAGTCTCTTGCTGCTGCCATTTATCCACGTGAAAGGGTTTGTCTGTCAAATTCAGAAAGCTTATGATAGAAGACAGAATAGCTCGTAACTGAGTTTACGTCAATTCCTTTGTTTACTGTCTCTAAAGCCCTTACGTTTTTTTAAATATACTCCATCGTTGCCCTAAGGAGTTCTCCATTTTATAAGATAATAATTTAAGAATCCGGCTCAAGATATGCTAGAAGTTGGTAACAGTCTAAAGTTAAGCTTTGTCAGGTTTTTTCGACAACGTCTAGTACGTGTACGGCTATTTTGGTAAACGCTATTGCAGCTGTGCTTTCAGGGTGCGATTCTACTATCGGGACTCCCCCATCGCCGCCTATTCTTATCTGGGGATCGATTGGTATCTCACCTAAGAAAGGTACCCCAAACTGCTCAGCCATTCTCCTTCCCCCGCCTCTGCCGAAGATGTCGATTACATCTCCGCCTCCTCTTTGCTCAAGATAGCTCATGTTCTCGACTATCCCAAGTATTGGAACATTTAATTTCCTGAACATCTGAACACCGCGCTTCACATCTATTAGTGCCACTTCTTGAGGTGTTGTAACTATTACACCTCCGCTCAGCGGTACTGTTTGAACAAGGGAAAGCTGAGCGTCTCCAGTACCCGGCGGGAGGTCGATTACCAAGTGATCAGTATCGTCCCAAATTACGTCTTCTATAAACTGCTTTATGGCTCCATGGACCATTGGTCCCCGCCATATAATAGTCTCCTCTTCACTAACCAGAAAACCAATAGACATGAGCTTAAGCCCGAATTTGTTCAGAGGAATAATCTTGTTATCTTCAGTTGCTTTGGGTTTGTCTTTTATACCCAGCATTATTGGGATGCTAGGTCCCCAAATGTCGGCGTCCATGAGAGCAACTTTATCTCTCATCTTGGCCATAGCTACAGCAACGTTTATAGCTACCGTGGACTTGCCAACTCCGCCTTTTCCACTAGCAACTGCAATGTAGTACTTGATATCGGGAAGTTTTGCTGATTTTTGAGCTTTTCCTGGTTCTTGTCCCGGAGGTGCTTTGGGCGGGCGCACGGATATCTGTATATTCACGTCAGAGACCCCTGGCGTTTCTAAAATCGCAGTCCTGACTGAGTCGTCTATTTCGGATTGTAGTTTGTCATCCGGTTTTGGGAGTACCAGTGAAACATTTACTTTAGAACCATCAATTTGTATATCTTTTACAATGCCGAACGACACTATGTCTCTGGTAAAACCGGGGTATTTTACGTTCTGAAGGGCTTTTTTTACTGTATCGGGACCAAGTTCCATAATTTATCTTCGTGCTCCTCTATTCTGTTCCAAGTTTCTCTTTAGCTTCGTCTGACATCATATCCGGGTTCCACGGTGGGTCCCAAACAACTTCTACAAGTACATTGCTGGCTCCAGCATCTTTTATTGCCTCTTCGGCTTGCTCGGCTATCATAGCGCCCATACCGCAACCCGGCGTGGTGAGAGTCATCTTAAGGTTGACGTTATTCCCTGAGGAGATAGCTACATTGTAGATAAGTCCCAAGTCAACGATGCTGACTGGTATTTCAGGGTCGAATACGGTTTTAAGAGCATCATATACTCTGTCTTCAGTTAATTCGACATTACTTGCAGGTTTCTCGGACTTGTCGAACTTCTTAAAACTAACACCTTTGTCCGAAGGCTCTGCAGGGGTGTCAGGTATTATACTTATTATTTTCTTCATTGCCATGCTGTAAACCTCCCAATTTTTCATGCCCGGCTCTGTAAAGTGCCGAGCGGTTTTTACTAGATAGTCTACCATTATTTATGTCAAGCCGTTAGTTCTCTATTGTTTCTTAACAGTATCTTCTGAAACAATAGGGCAAGATATTATATCAGAGCAATATTCAATATCAAATAATAATCTAACCTAAATAAGAATCATTTGCGTTTGTAAGTGATTTAGTGGTAAAATGATTGTGTCGCCATAGGAATATAAATAATGTGATAGGAAGCGTAAATGACTGAAAATAAAGATAATCTTGAGAAGCTTATTGGTCTTTCAAAGGAAAAGGGACTGAAGCTTACTCCCCAGAGGATGGTTATCTTTCGTATCTTGTCTGAATCCAAACAGCATGTAACTGTGGATCAGGTTTATAAAAGAGCAAGAGTAGAATACCCTATGCTGTCTCCGGCTACTGTATACCGTAATATGGAGCAGATGGTTGAAACCGGGCTGCTGACCCATCTGGAGTTGAGCGGGGCATCAATGCGTTACGACACGAACCTGGACGAGCACCACCACTTTGTCTGCTCGAAATGCGGGATGGTCACAGACGTTTACCTGGATAATATTAAATACAGTTTGGATGAAAGTCGCTCGCAACTTGGCAAAGCCCAAATTAATTCTTTAGATCTACACCTGCAAGGAACTTGCGGGGAGTGTTTGTAAGGTCACTTT
>SMWY01000061.1 GCA_004356555.1 Candidatus Dadabacteria bacterium | reverse complement strand
TGGCATTCCCCTGAGCTCCCAAATGAAAGTGAATTGTTAAGCCTAGAAGAAATAAATTTAAATCTTAGAATTTTAAAAGACATTATATATACAAGCCCATCTAGAGAAGGGTTGGTTCCACTGCTGGAAAACGTAGAGAAATACAGTCCACTTGAAGTATTTGTGAAGGAACAGAAGCCCACAATGTCAGAGAAAGCAAGGCCCTATATAGATGTTCTAATGTGGGGGATAATGAGTGGAGATCTGGAAGCTATAAAAAGGAGTGCAGGGTTCATTTTGGGACTTGGTCCCGGGCTTACTCCATCATGCGATGATTTCTTAGCCGGCTTAATGTTGAGTCTTAATACTGCAGGTGTTTCACTATTTAAGAATGAATCAAGCACGCTCCAATTTTTTAGCAATACTTCAAAAGAAATATCTGCCTTAGCCAGGGGAAAAACTACTATTTATAGTCAGAGTTTTTTAAGTGAAGCGGCATTGGGGGAAGGTCCTAAAATTGCACTTGATTTAATTTTCTCAATTATAACTAAAAGCCCGGATCAGGTAGCCGAGATCTCAAAAAGATTAATAGGGGTAGGCGCTACTTCAGGAGCTGATATATCAATAGGTATTTATTACGGGATTAGATTTCTAACCTCAAGAATTGAATTAAGGAACTTAAATGAATTCGAATAGAATAGCGCTTTTGACATATTCTACAAAACCAAGAGGCGGTGTGGCCCATACATTATCTCTGGCTGAGAGCTTAGCAGAATTAAATCAGGATGTACATGTTTATGCTCTTGCTACGGGGAGGGAGTTCTTTAGGCAAGTAGATGTGCCCTACACGCTCATAGAGTGCCCGGAAATTAAATACAGTAGTATGGATGAAAAAATAAAAGGCTATATTGGTATTTATACCGACTACCTTCAGTCAGTGACTAGTGAGTACGAAATATTTCATGCAGAGGATTGTATATCAGCAAACGCTCTTTTAAACCTAAGGGATATGGGTCTTATCAATTACTATGTAAGGACTATTCATCATATTGACGATTTTACCTCCAAGTCACTCATCGAGTGTCAGTTAAAAAGCATAATTGAGCCTGATTATGTGATTACTGTAAGCAAATTCTGGAAGAGAGAGCTAAGTGAGAAATATTCTCTTAGTCCAATAGTTATAAATAATGGCGTTTCTATTAAGAATTTAGTAAATAGTGACGATACTCACACCAAAGAAAATGCTAAGAAAAGTTTTAATGTAAACGGGGCTAAAGTGATCCTAAGTATAGGGGGAATAGAGCCCAGAAAAAACACGATTACGACGCTTAGAGCTTTTAACATTGTAAGATTAGCCCTAAAAACAAAAGGTGAAAAATTAGTTTGGCTAATAGGCGGAGGAGAAACACTCTTTGACTATATGGAGTATAGAGATGAGTTTTTCTCTGAAGTTGAGAATCTTGGATTAGAACTTGATAAGGATATTTTTGTGCTCGGCAATGTACCGGAAAGTAAAATGCAGAGTCTTTATAACTCTGCTGATGTGTTTGTCTTTCCTTCTATAAAAGAAGGTTGGGGACTTGTAGTACAGGAGGCAATGGCGGCAGGAGTTCCTGTAATCGCTTCGGGTATCGAGCCTATGACTGAATATTTGGTAGACGAAGAGAATTCGCTCCTTATTTCTCCTATGGATTATGACGAGATGGCTCAAAAAATAATAATGGTGTTTGATAATTTGGGATTAAGGTCAAAACTTATTGAAAACGGAAGGAGTACAGCAAATATATACAGCTGGGAGAATGCCGCGCGAAAACACATTGATTTCTACAACGAGATTTTAAAGGAAAAGGGTGTTTCAATAGAAGATAAAAGAGCGGTAGGAGATGATTGAAGCAACGGCAGAGTGGAAAAAGAATTATCAGGTCCAGGTTGAAGTGAGGCAGTTTAAAGTAGACATTGATGAACCTCCTCAGTATCACGGGGAGGATACAGGGATGATGCCTACAGAGCTATTTATTTCTTCTCTGGCATCATGTTTTTGTCTGGCGCTCGTTTTTGTAGCTAAAAAAAAGAGCATCAACATTACCGATATGAGGGTGGATGTGAGCGCGGAGGCGGATACTAAAAACTTCAGGTATTCAAGACTAATTGTTAAAGTCATGAGTTCAGTTCCTGAAAGTAAATTAGAAGAGCTGATCGGGCAAGCTAAGCATTACTGCTATGTAAGCAATACGGTATCACAATCTTGTCCCATAGAATATGAAATAGCTTAGATATATTTAATGAAAAAGTAGATGTCGGGAGAATTGTAGTGGCTCTAAAATTTAAAATAAAAGAGAACTATTTCCAAGACGCGCTAAGGTTGATGCGCATATCCAAAAATGTTCGCGAATCAGATGGGGTAAAAAATGCAGTAGCCGTAATGGCAACTGATAAGGCAAAGTATGCTCTTGAGGATGCCGGGCTAATGACGCCTCAGATAAAAGAGGCTTCTGGAAGTGATCTGGTTATTGCAGTCGAAGCCAATACAAATGAGTTAGCAGATCAGACTATAGAGCAAATTGAAGGCCTTGTCTCCTCTGATGCATCTGGAGGCCGTGCATCATCTGATATAATCGGCCAGGAAATAAGGGTCGTAAACATAGGTCTTGATATTTTCAAGGAAGCTCTAGAGGCCCAAGATGTAAAAGTGGTTCAGGTTGATTGGGAAGTCCCGGCAAAAGGGGATGAGAAAGTTATCAATGTATTAAAAAAGATGTACTAGTACAAATTTCAACTATAGAGAGAAGCGAGAAAATGAGCATACGTAACCCGGAACAATTAAAAGAAGTTCTTTCAGACCCCAGGCGACTAGCAAAAGCATTCTCAAGACATTCATACGGGATGCTTGCGTGGGTGGATTTATTTGGAGACAAATTAAAATCCATTAAAGATCTGGATAACAAGCTAGTTGTTACAAAAGTAATTGCTGATAATGCAAAACATGCAAAACTCTTTTCAGATAGGGCCAGGGAGTTAGGAGAAACCCCGGAAACTTATAAACCGCCTGAGATTGGTCAGAGGATATATGACATTCTTGATACCTATGACGATATCTTTGATGATTTTGCTTACGCATGGGGATCTCTCATACATTTTTCGGCCTTGCTTAGCTTATATCACAGCGTAGCCGATCCCCAAAGCCAGCAGGTGATTGAGCAGGTTGAGGATGATGTAATAGGGCACTTGACTTATCTAGAGAAGTATTTTGAGGCAAACGCCGATACCCCTGAGAAAAAGAAGCGCGCTCAAGAAATTATAAACGTTGCAGATAAAATCTATGCAGATAGGGAAGATGAGGAGATTAAGTGGTATGCAGCGTAATCAGATTCCATCCTTTGAGGAATTGCAGAAACCTCTTGCTTCATTTGGCTCGAGAAGTCTCTATTATAAATCCGTTTCTTTTCTTTTAAGAAATTTTGGGATGTTTTCAGAAGGAATCAGAATCGGTTACAGGCACGGTTTTGATTCAGGAAATATAATGAATTATATATACGAGAATGACCCACAGGGCAGTCTCTACATTGGAAAAGCAATAGACAGCGCCTTTTTAAATCAGAAGACTTGTAAGGCTTTTAGAGCAATTAAAAATATTCAAAAAGATTTTATCTCGAATTATTTAAACGAGCGACAGGGGATAAAAACTGTAATTGCTGATCTGGCTTCAGGGAAAGCGGACTATATATACGACGTAATGAAGGAAAGTAATTCTGATGTAAATGTTTTGCTTAGGGATATTAACAAAGACACTTTAGCGGAAAGTAAGGAAATTGCCGAAGAATTAGGTTTATCAGAGAACATTAGTTATGAAGTAGGTGATGCACTAGATAAGGAAAGTTTAAAGAAGATATACCCAAAGCCCAATCTGGTGATTGAGGTAGGACTTTACGGAATTATCCATGATGACGAACAAATTCGCGATCATTTTAAAGCATTAAAAGAGATACTTAATCCTGATGCTCTTCTCTTTAATGTTCAAACCTACAATGAACAAATAGAATTGATAGCAAGAGCGTTAATTAATCAGGAAGGTGAGCCTTGCGTATGGCATCTCCGTTCAGTTGACCTGGTAATCGGATGGGCGGAGGAGGCGGGGTTTAAAAACCCTCAAATAACAATGGACCCTTACGACATTTACGCCGTAGTTATGATGAGAGGTTAAACCCTAAAGTGCAAAGAGTTGAGAATATGAATAAGAATCAAATTAAGAAGGAAAGGTTCGTCTTGGGATGGGAGAGTGGATCTCAGAACTTGTCTTTCTTAGATAATGTTTTATCAGAAAGGGTCAAGTCTGTAATAGAAAGCCCTCATGGTATGTGGAACTATATGACTTACCGAGACGCTATAAAAATATTGGGTCTTGAAATGGGCGAAATATACAAAGAGGGCAGGGTTGATTTAGATCCCTCAAAATGGGCGGACTTTGGATGGATGACATGTTATGCGGGACCTCCTCAAAGTGCTATTGATGCTATGATCGAGCATACAAATGAATCCAATATTAATCCCTATTCCCCTGATTTGATTAATCCTTTAAGAGATGCTTGTGCAAATTTAAAGTTTGGAAGGGAAAGGAGTAAAGAGTTTGAGGTAATAGGTGCTGAAGGGAGTCAAGCGGGGATTTCTTATACTCTTCAAACAGTTATCAACCCGGGGGACGAGGTGATAATTACCGATCCCGGATACTTTCATTTCGAATCTTCAATCCTTATGGCTGGAGGGGTTCCTGTCCGTATTCCACTAAGCTCTGAAAACGGATTCCGCATGCACCCCGATGATGTAAGCGCACACATAACACCCAGAACCAAAGTGATTATTGTCTGTGACCCGCTCAACCCATTCGGAACTGTACAGACCAAGGAAGAACTCTTGTCAATAATCGAAATTGCGAGAAGTAATGACATTATCATCATAGACGATATTACTCATGATACCCAAAGGATCGATCCCAGTTCTCAGCATTACTGTATGAGCTCACTTTTCAATGATACAAATGTCGATAACGTAATTTCAACGTTCAGCGTTTCCCATGGGTATGGTATGGCGGGTGTAAGAATTGGTTTTCTCGCTGGACATACCGAGCTCATTAGAGCTTGTTTAATTACTAAGACTTCTCTTACAAGACTCAACACTAACCTCGTTGCCCAATACGGCGCCCTTGCAGCGCTAAATGACCATGAGTATGTAAAAAGTTCTGAGGCAGTGATAAGAAGAAATTATGGACTAATTAAAGAAATCATAGACAAAACGGAAGGTATCTCTATCCCCGTTGAACCAAAGTACGGCTTCTCTATGGTAATAGATGTTTCACATACCGGAGTTACTGCACAGGAGCTAACGGTAGCTCTTTTTAAACACAATATCGCAGTATATCCGGGTGATGGTCTGGGGAATATTGGAGCTACTTCTAATATAAGACTTAATATATCAAGGCCTGACACCTGGGCATTTGAACATCTGGAGAAATCATTACCGCTTGCAATATCAGAGGCAAAGAGCGGAATTTATAGAGAAAGCATTATTAGATTTTTTGAAGAAAGGAATACTGAGCGCTCTCAAGCCATTGTACGGGAAATAAAGCGAAACTCATGAAGGCATCTGCAAACTTATTAGAACTAATTGGAAATACCCCGCTAGTTAAACTTAATAATTTATCGAGCGAAACTAGTTGCAATATATATGCTAAGCTTGAATTTTATAATCCGGGCGGAAGCGTTAAAGACAGGGTGGCACAATACATAATAAAGGATGCAGAATGTAAAGGTTTACTCAAACCAGGGGATACTATTGTAGAAGCAACATCAGGCAACATGGGTATTGCATTTGCTCTTTTAAGTGCTGTGAAGAAATACAAATGTATATTTACGCTTCCGGAATCAATCACAAAAGAAAAAATTCAGGCTCTTAAGCTTTTCGGAGCCGAAGTGGTACTAACACCCAAGGGTCTTCCACCACATGATGAAAGAAGCTGCTACAAGGTAGCCCACAGGATTGCTCGTGAGAAAGGGGCATTTTATGTAAACCAATACTTTAACGAATTAAATCCCGAGGCTCATTATAAATCAACCGCTCCCGAAATTTGGGAAGATACCGATGGCAATATTGATACCTTCATTTGTGGAATCGGAACGGGCGGGACTATTACAGGTGTAGGCAAATACCTAAAAGAACAGAACCCGGATATTCAAGTTATCGGTGTTGAGCCCGTCGGATCGGTGTTTAAGGACTATCTTGAGAAAGGAGTGCTTACAGAAGGGTCTGAATTTGATATAGAGGGAATCGGGAAGAACTTTATACCCGGGGTATTAAATTTTGATTACATTGACGATGTAATCCAGACCAAAGACGAAGAAGCTCTTAGGATGGTGGATATTCTGGTTAGATGTGAAGGGATATTAGCCGGAGGGTCTAGCGGCGCTGCTGTAGCTGCTGCTATCAAATATGCATCGGCAGCAAATAAGAACGAAAACATTGTTGTAATACTGCCA
>SMWY01000060.1 GCA_004356555.1 Candidatus Dadabacteria bacterium | reverse complement strand
TGGGATCAATGGTCAGTCTTGTTACACCTCATTTGACTCATTCAACAATATGAAATTCAATGCTGCGACAACTTTTTGTGGGGGGTGCCCCACCGACTGTGCGAATCCTCCATGCACACCCTGGCCAATTCCATCTGGTATGAATTGTACAACGACAGCTGATGGTGCAGGAAGTAGTTGTGGTACTGCACCATGCACCAATCCCGACTGGGAACAAGACGCCCAACCTATCACATCAGCTTTCAAACAGGCATGCCCCGCGGCTTATAGTTTTCCTTTCGATGATCCGACCAGCACATTCCAGTGCACAGGCACAGGTTCCACAAATACCCTCGGATACGACATTACCTTCTGTCCAAGCCAATAAGGGTTAATGGAAAATTGAAATGCAGAAAAACTCCAACGGGCCAGTCAGCTCGCTGAAGTTACGATGAGGAGGGTTAATCGATACCCATCCTCAAATTCCCGGCGTGCCATAAGTTTAGTCAGAACAAAACAAATAATATTCTCCTATAGAATGGTGTAGCGTTGCATTCTTCATCATTCCAACTTAAATCTGGCTTGACAAAAGGGGTGCAGTACAATAAATACAATATGTGTTGGTCCATAAATTAAGAGTGTTACAATGCATATTTAATGTAGCAAATGATATTGGTTGAAATAAAAATGGGCAGCAAGTGTAGCAAACTTACCGCCCAAAGAGAAGGGAATACAAATAAATTTAGCAAAGTTTATTTATTTTGGTGGTGTCATTATATCGTAAATACCGCCTACTGATGCCACGTGGCACCCAACACATCCTTTAGGAGTACCGGCTACGGGTACACTCATCTTTTTGCCGTCCTTTTCAACTTCTTTTTTGGCAACTGTTCCGTCCGGCATGTACTTAACCCAGAAATAGTCGTCTTTACCGTCTCCGGTTTTATTCATTACCGTTATAGCCGCAAGTTTTTTATCGGGCATATAGTTTTCTTTAATTATTATTGAACCTTTAGGCATTTCTTTTACACCTGCCTTAAGTGCATTTGCGGCGGTTTCGTTGATATAAGTGGTAAGGAAAGCTCCATGAGGGGGTTGAGCTTTATACATTTTGCCCTTTCCCGGCCATAAAGCCCAGTTGTCCTGATACTTGGCGTCCTGAATTGAACTCCAGAGTTTAGCGGCCTGATCTGTAGAATCTCCGCTAATCACGGTACCCACATAAACAAAACCAAAAGCCAAAATTACTATCGTTAAATAGAGTAATTTTTTCATAGATAACCTCCCCTTTACGTTTCTATTAATATAAGATGCAGTAAAAGGTCATCCGTTTCAGATAATTTTAAATTTCTGACAAATTAGGTTAATAAGAGAGGATGTACTGCTCCCTTTTGTCAAGCTAGGTTAAGTTGGATTCATGACACCTGTATATAGGATTTTCTGTCAAATATCTAACTTAACTTATTGCCCTATTATTTTTGTCTCAAATGGATTGAAACTGACTATAAAGTCGACATGGACACCACCTTTGCCGTACATTGACACGTTATTATAGAATATGATATAGTGGAAAATGTTATACAGTGGATACTAATGGGGAGATATGTGGGGGAAAAGTGCAAGGTTTCATACACGCTTTCAATCGAACCCACCGTCCTAGTCCCACCGATCGTTAGAACACCACCCGCAATTAAAGATCAGCTGACTAGTTCCCCCATGGAAACCACACACATCAGCCATATGCTAAGATACTTTCAGAATAGCATCAAATTACGGAGGTGTACCCTATGAAAGGCAGTTTAAGAATAATGCATTTCGGTTTCTTAATATCAATTATCGTCGCTGTGCTAATTATCGGAACATCACAGGTCGCAATCGCCCAGGCACAAATTGTCGGGAGCCCATCCGAATACGCCTACAATGCCGTGCCAAAAACTGCGGAGTGCTGTAATGACCCCACCGAGCACGCGGGTCCCGAATACATAAATGTCGCATTTTTCCAGGATGATGATGCTGATGGTGGATGGGCGGCTTGGGGGATGGTCGAATCACCGGGCGAGCCCATGATCCAGATAGATCAGACATTAATTGACGAGAACAAAGTCGGATCATGTACGAACAGACATTCAGTACAGTTAGATTGCAAAACGCCAAACATAGTAGTTTTAAATCTCACCCCTCAGCAAGTGAAGGCTAGTCAGCGCGAGCTTTTGGCATACGTCACCGCACTCGATTTGAGGTGTGATGGCGATTCGAAGTTTTTGGGGTTCACCCCCAGAACCACCGTACGAATGTGGAAATGTCGACTGCAGACCTCCACCACCCATTATAACAACACCAATACCAACCCTCAATGAATGGGGCATGATAATAACGGCAGGTGTGTTAGGGCTGTTAGCTGTGATAGGTTTGTTTATTATGAGAACTAGGCGTACAGCCGCCGGCGGGAGAGGTCCCGACGGAGCTAACCAGTAGGAATATCCACTATGCCTATAGGAGACACGCTAATTCTCAGGAAGACCTGATTGTACCCACCTACACCAACGATTAACGTACAACCCAAGCCGGGAGGAGTCATTAGGCTCCCCCGTCTCTTGCTCATAAAGCCGGAGTATTCATAATTCCAACTTAAACCGAGCTTAATTACAACTTTTATTTAGAATCTTGGCTATAATATAATAAGGGTGTAATAGATTCCATTTTAAGCCCTGTATTTAAAGAATCAGGAGGTTGTAGCTATGAGATTCTCAACCTTAGTAGGAATTTTTACCGTGATGTTAACTCTGGTTCCCGGCTTGGTATTCGCCGAGCATGTAATCGACGATTCTAAAAACCCGGGTTATCTGTTTGTTATAAGCGGGACGTCGGGCTCGTTGGATGGGGATACTTTAACATTAAACGGAGTACCGAACGTAATCTATTTCTCAGACCGTCCGAATAGGATTGCAGGGCATATGAGTGTATCAAAATTCCTTGAGATGTGGGACAAGGGGAGTGACAGCTTCAAGGCAGACCCGCCAAACGCAACTCTTTCCGTGTTGAAGAAAGATGGAGACAACAACGTGGTGGTTGAACTTATCAGTGTGGTGCAGAAGAGCGGTTCAGTAATTTTTAAAGTGGCAGTGCTAGAAGGTACGATACCTGAGGGTTTCAGAACTACATCCCTATTCATCGACGTCGTTGTACCCCGCAACGGCGTCCCTTGATATTAGGTAGTAGTGACGGGACCACATGTCAACACTCCCCATAGATATCGTATTAGCGGATTTTGTTTACAATTTTAGCCGGCGGTTAAATTAACATATCAGAAGAATCCAGCATGCATGGGTGGATTCCCCATTCGACGGGTTTCACGTGGTGCCCGCGGAAAACCGTGATTACATCATTCCAACATGATAAGGGATAAGCCGTCGCGGTATGCCGGGTTCGCCACTTACCGAATAAATATAAGGAGCCTCATCGAGATTGCGGCGGCGCCCCCATCACCCCCGCGGGTCTGCACGCGGTCATTTTCCAAACCCCGCTCCCCCACCGCGCACGCGCGGGTCCACACTGCGCATCCACTTTACCATCGAATAAGCTGCATGACTCATGAAAGCGGCTAGATCTTTATTTGCCACGCACGGGCCTATCGCGAGTAGGCACCAATGAAAAGAGAGGGTGAAGGCGGGAATTTGAAATTATATACCCATTATGAATAGCTCTGTTTCCTTCTTTGTCTTAGAATCCCATCTTCTCCGTTTCATTGCTCCCGCTCCTTCCACTATTTTAGGGTATATTACTAGCTTAATTCTACTAGCGTCTTAATGGGGAGCAGTATAAGGAAGGTTTATTACTATTGTTCAACTTTGGAGATGTAAAGATCCTTAAATCCTGATCTTTGTATCTCTGTTTTAGAACAGTCAAGCACGATCTTTCCCTTTGCCAGGATCCCTATTCGGTCACTTAAATCAAGCCCTTCGTCTATGTTATGGGTGGTCATAAGGATAGTGCGTCTTTGGGATTTTAAATCTGAGAGCATTTCCCCAAATATTTGGGCTCCATGTTGATCAAGCCCGGTATAGGGTTCATCAAGGAGCAATATTTTGGGTTCATGAACAATAGCTCTTGCGACTGTAAGGCGCTGCTTCATACCTCTTGAGAATGTTCTTACAAGATCGTTCATTCGTTTTTCAAGTCCAACCTGCTTAATTACGGAACGGGCCCTATTGTCTACATCATCGAGTCCATATAGGGTTCCAAAAAATTTGATATTCTCAAAAGCACTTAGATTATCGTACAAGTAAGGGTCGTGCGAGATAACGCCTATTACCGATCTAATATTATTTACATCTTTTCTAACATCATAACCGTATACGCTTAGAGTTCCCGAAGTAGGACTTGTAAGCGTAGCGAGCAGTTTTATCAATGTTGTTTTACCAGCGCCATTAGGGCCAAAGAGGGTCATAAACTCCCCCCTTTTAACCCGCAGGTCTATACCGCGCAGGGCATCAAAATTGCCAAAAGATTTTTTTAACCCTTCGGCCTGGATATCGTATTGTACGTTTTCTGCTGAGATAGTCATATTGGGGGAATATACAAATTATATTTTTAAGACATGCTTCAGGAGCTCATCGGTCCCGCCTAATTCCGTTACCCATTTCTTAAGCTCTTTTATCCCCTCGTCCATTTTGACCTCAGGCTTGTAGCCGAGCTCAGTGCGGGCTTTTTCTATGCTATAGCTCCTGCTCCCTGAAAGAACAGCAACAGCCATCTTTGTAAGCACAGGAGGTTTCTTGGATTTAATTAGTTTAAATACTACTTCTAAAATTGCAGCTACAGCGTAAGCGAATTTATAAGGAATAGAAAACCCCGCGGTCCAATCTATTCCTGAGGCACTTAGCTGTTTGGCAAGAAACTCCATATAAGGGATTTTAACGCCGTCGTTTATGAAGTAGATATTCCCGGGCGCTTTATTATTTTCCGCAATGAGTAAAAGTGCGTTGACCAGGTTATAAACATGGCAGGGGGTTACAGATCTTTCCCCGCTACCCATAGGATAGAGTATTCCTTTTTTAGCGGCCATTGCGATCCGGGGCAAAATTACCGTGTCTCCTGCCCCCCATACATTGGACGGTCTGACAACTATTGTTTCGAGCCCCTCATTTTTATTGTATTTTAGAACCAGCTTCTCAGCTTGTGTTTTAGAGGCGTTATAATTATCGGTGTGTTTTTCTGTGTAGGGATATGTCTCATCAATATCGATCAGTTTATGGATATTCCAGAAATCAGATTTCCACACAACTGTGGACGAGCTCATATATACGAACCTCTTTACCCCGTGGGTCTTTGAAGATTCTAAGAGTTCCTTAGTGGCAAGAACGTTATATTTGTAGAAATTATCGGCATCACCCCAGTCAGTAACAAGCGCTGCAAGGTGAAATACAACTTCCCCTCCATCGGGAAGATTTCTTAAGGCCTCCAGATCTCCTAAATCACCAAGAAATAGCTCTACTCCTAGTTCTTTTAGCCGGGAAACGTTACTGGTTTTTCTTATCAAACACCTTACTTCATAACCATTCCTTACTAAAGCCTCTACTAGTTTTCCTCCAATGAATCCTGTACCGCCTGTAACGATAGCTTTCATACTTAATGTGTCCTGTTTTATCAGTGCGTAGATTTAAGTTCTACTAATATACTCTTAAAGAGGGAATATCGTCAAAGGGTAAGGCCTAGGTTCTTTAAATTTAGTTCAGATTTATACAGCTAAAGAAAAAACCCCGTTGTTGCATAAATATTATACAACAACGGGGCAGGAGGATGGATGGACCAATATTTCTTAGTTTATAGTATCAAGCCAGTTTTCCATCCACTCTTTTGTTTTCTCTGCCTTCTCTTTAGTGGAAGTGGTGGAAATCTCTATATCATCTAAATAAATTCCCCAATAAGTTAAAGGTATATTAGAATTCTCAATGTTTGAATTTATCGTATAAG
>SMWY01000059.1 GCA_004356555.1 Candidatus Dadabacteria bacterium | reverse complement strand
GCAATAGGCGCTTTTTTGATTAAAGACCCTGTATACAAACCTAAACCAATTGATACTGCTGTTTAATTTTGCCGCTCCTATTAAGTACTATAGACTTTTTTTATAATAATCTTTATTTGCTGACTAATATCGAGCATCTGAAACGACAATAATGAGCAGAGAAACCATTCGATATATTAGAGCGGAAGGGCAAAAGGTCCATCAAACCTTAGATAGAGAATTCTATTTAAACTTTGCCGGACTAAAAAGTAAAACCGATATTACGGGAATACTTAAACCTTACCAAGACCTGCTCGAACCAGAGATTTTTTTATCTTTAAGAGAAACCAGGGTCTATAACGAGGAAGATAAAAACGGGATAAACCTTCTGTTAAGTTTTCTGGCCAAAATTATCCTCTTAAGTAAAACCTCCCAATTAAAAGATAGCATTTTAGATATCGAAGCGTCATCTATATTCAGTATAGATAAAACTAAAATCCCCTTCAGATCATCTAAAGCAGCACTATTAACAAAATCCAAGAAGCAGGAAATACAGGAGATCGAAAACAAGAGAGGAGCCATCCTATCAAAACTTAATCAGCTTTATTTAAGGCAATACGCATATAAACAAAAAGACTCCGATGACTTAGGCTTTTCAAGTTACTTGCACATGTATGAAGTAATTGAGGGACTTAACACCTCAGCGCTCGTAGAAAAGGCAAAAGAATTTATTAGAGATACAGAATATATTGCAAGAGATTTATTAAAGTGGTTTTTCCTAAAACGTATGGATATAAAGCTTAAAAACGCAAACCTGACCGATATGTTTTACCTCATTAATTCATTTGAACTAGGATCGCTTCCAAAAATGGATCCCCTCTCTATGGCAAAAGCTCTATTAGCTGAAACAGGTTTAAACCCACAAGCTAAAATAAAGTTTGACAGAGAGAAGAGAAAAGGACATGTGGCAGGCAGCATATGCTATACCTCAAATCCCGGAGTCGAGATTTTAATCTCTACCAACCTTCAAGGTGGCATATGGGATTACGAATCATTTTTAGGGTCTTTCGGCAGGGGTCTGAGCTATGGGTTCACAGAGCGGGACGATTATTTTGAATATAAATATTTGAGAGAAAAATCTTTTTTGAGAATTTTCTCAGAGTTGTTTAAGAACCTTATTTTTGAGCCTGCATGGATCAAAAAACACTTAAGGCAAGATGTAGCAAATGACTTCCTCCAATTTTTATATTTAAGACGGCTCATGTTAACAAGAATTCTTTCTGCCAAGCTCATATATGAAATAGGGTTTTATCAAGGACAAGATAACAAGGCTGAAACGTATAAAGAAATCATGGAGATTGCTACCCACAGTAAGGCGAGCAAGCACGATTATTTGTTTGATATCGAACCTCACTTGAGCTCGGCAGACTCTTTTAAAGCCAGCATTATTGAGCCCCAGCTAAGGGCATATTTAATAGAAAATTTTGATGAACAGTGGTGGAGGGTAAAAGAAGCCGGCGAGTTCTTAGTTGAAATATGGAGAACGGGCGGAAGAACATCAATCAAAAACATATCAGAGAATTATGGGTTTGGAGGTACTGATATTACTAAACTGTCTCAAACTTTTGAAGAAGTATTAGGCTAAGACCCCAGATATTTACAAACTCCAAACCCAAGTTAAGAAAAAACTATCCTTGATCCATATTCTACGGATTTAAAATTACTTTTCCAAACTGACTTCTATCCTCAAGCATTTTCTGAGCTTGCGCTGCTTCAGACAAAGGAAATGTTTTGTCAATGACCGGTTTGAATCTGTTAAGAGATACAAGATTGATCATATTTGTTAAATTTTTTCTAGGGGCATTAAATACCGTAACACCCAGTACAGACAAATCCCTCATAATTATGGGACCAAAATTAAATGTTGTCTGTCCTCCGCCTACTACTCCAATAAGGAGAATTCTTCCCTTTGGCTTTAGCGATTTCAGATTATTTTCCCAGGCCGAGGCTCCGACCTGGTCAAATATGAGGTCTACTCCTTTTCCTTCGGTTATCTTTTTAACCTCTTCTGAAAAATCAGAAGTATTATAATTTATCGTAGCGTCAGCCCCAATCTCTTTTACCTTCTCAAGCTTCTCATCACTTCCTGCTGTTGCAATTACGTATGCCCCGCCTCCCTTGGCAACTTGAACCGCAGCGCTCCCCGTACCGCTCCCGGCCGCATGGATTAGAACCGTCTCGCCTCTTTGCATCCCTCCCCTTTCATATAGACCATACCATGCGGTTACAGAACAAACCGGAAGAGTGCAGGCATCATCATAAGACACCTCATCGGGAATAGGAACCACATTTGCTCCAGGTACTTTGACGTACTCCGCAAATCCGCCGTGAAAGTTTACTCCCATCACCGAAGGTCCCTTGGGTGTTTTTACAGTCGGGTCTATAACTACTCGGGTTCCAGGACTTAAATTCGTTACGTTCTTCCCAACTTCCTCCACATCTCCCGATGCATCAACACCACCAATATGAGGAAGCTCCACAGGTCTTGGGGATTTCCCAGCTCTGAGCCTTAAATCCAGGTGATTTAATGAAGCTGCCCTTACGCGTACCAGGACTTCATCATCCCCTATTTCAGGTGTCGGCACATCTTCATACTTAAGCACATCAACTTCCCCAACTTCATGATAACGAATCGCTTTCATTACTCAGCTCCTATTTATAACAGATTTTATTTTTTTAGCTCCGAACATTTTACTACATCTAAAGAAAAACTGTAGTCTAAGATATGAATTTGGCTGATACAGAGGGTTGTTGAACATATAAATTTAATGAGGTAGCCTTTGATAATAGGCCCTGGAGTAATTAAAGGATTTTGAAAAATTATGTTTGGAATCGGCACAAGTGAAATACTAATAGTTCTCGTAATAGCATTACTCTTGCTTGGACCTAAAGAAATACCCAAGATAGCACGAACTCTTGGAAGAGGGTTGAGAGAACTTGAGAGAGCAAAAGACGAATTAAAACAGTCGATAGAGTTTGAAGACGAAAAAGACGAAGCGGATTCTCAAAAAAATACAGAAAGCAAAGAGAAATCGAATAAAGATTCCAATTCCTCAGATGACCTAAACAATCTGCCATCAAAACACATCTAAATCGCAGACATAAACATACTTAAATATTAGAGTTCACATATGAGCAAAGCCGTAGTTTTCGAATACTACCCTGATACCTCAATAATAAAATTACACCTCCCAAGCGGAGATGAAAGAGAAATAGAAATAAATCCCGGTTGGTCGTTTGGAAAAGGAAATCATCCAACCACAAAGCTATGCATTAAGGCTCTTGAGAACTTATTTAAGAACGAACAAATTGAGAGCGTGCTCGACGTGGGATGCGGAAGCGGTGTGCTTTCTATTTCCGCAGCTGCTCTTGGGGCAAAACAAATAACCGCAGTCGATATAGACAACATAATCATTCTGGAAGCAGAATCCAACATAGAGAAAAACGGGTTCTTATCTATTACGGAGATAATCCTAGGATCAGTTGAAGATGTAGCTGGAGTATTCGATTTAGTTGTGGCCAATATATTGATCAGATCAATACTAGCCATAAGTGAAGAGCTAAAAAAGAGAGTGAAATCCAGAGGGACAGTTCTACTCTCCGGAATTAAGAATGAGGAAAAAACACAAGCTATCAACAAATTTTCGGACCTCGGTTTTTATCTACAAGAGGAATTTGAAGAAAGAGAGTGGGTGGCATTAGTCTTGAAGAATTCAACCAATGATTCTGAGTAAAAGATAACAACTCTAAATTAAACTTCACGATGCTCTAAAATGCCTGTCCAATACTTATAAAGAACTGTATTCTTGTAATTCCAGGCTCCGGATTAAGTGCGTAACCCACATCAAATCTCACAGGACCAATAATCGTATCATACCTAAGCCCTAACCCCGGAGCGTATTTTATATCTTGAAGAGGAAAGCTCCATTCATCAGTATAAACATTACCATAGTCCAGAAAAGCTACACCGCCAAAATCTCCATAGATTGGGTATCTGACTTCGAAACTGCCTACAAGAAGCGAGTTACCCCCAAGAGGATCATTATTCCTATCCAAGGGCCCAAGTTTCTGAAACGGGAAACCTCTCATGCTCGTGCTACCACCGGCAAAGAACCTCTTAAAAATAGGGATGTCTAACGTTTGGGTTGAACCAAATGGTTGAATAACACCAATGGTGAATTTTTTTGCGAATACAACATCTCGGTACTCCTTATATCCCCTAAGTTCTATTGTTCCTTTTAAGTAATTTACGTCAGAGCCTAAAGCACTAAATGAAGACTCAAGCCCTGTGGAAACAACGGTACCACGGGTAGGGTTTAGAATATTGTCAGTAGCGTCTCTTTCAAACCCGAGGTTAATAAAGGTAAGAAAGAAATTTTCTCTGCTTCTCTCCTCAGGTGTTCTAGTAGCGCTGTCCTCTATTTTTGAAAACTGCAAATTTAAAGAGCTGAAAACAGAGTAATATTTCCAGAAATCTTTTGTTAACGCCGCCGTTGTAAGAAAACTTCTCCCTTTAAAAGAAGGTACGTCATCTCTTTGGAAATTAAGGGTACCTGAGAGCTCAGAGTCCTTGCCCACTATATAAGGCTGTATCACAGATGTCTCGACTCTCTGAGTGATAAAAGAAAATTTACCCGAGACCTCTAGTCTTCTACCTCCTCCAAAGAAGTTTCTTTGAGTCCATATGACCTGTCCTCTAAGCTTATCTTCTGTCCCGAAGCCTCCTCCTATTTTTACCGAGCCCTGCTTTCTTTCTTTGACCACAATGGCTATATCCGCAATCTGTTCTTCATCATTATAAACAGGGTCTATAACAACTGATCTAAATAGACCCAACTGAAATATATTTGCTTGCGTTTCATTTATTTTGCTTAAAGAGAATATTTTCCCTTCTTTAAAATCTGCCTCTCTTTCGATAATGTAGCTTGCTACTTTCTCATTACCCTCTACCTTGATTACTCCGAATTTATATATTAAGCCCGGTTTAACGACAAATTTTGCCCGGGCCCATTTTTCCCTTCTATTTACAAGGGCCTCGCCTTCAATATCCGATTTTGGGTATCCTCTATTATAAAGAATCTCGGAGATAACACCTTTGGTTTGTTGGTATCCATTAGGGGAAAAAGTCTCATCAACTTTAAGTGGTACGGCGTCTGTAATCTGCTTCTTAATTTCATCACTGAGATCACCCTCTATCTTAAGATCAATATCAGTCAGTATTATGGGTTCGCCCTCTTCAATAGTTATTTTAATTTCTACCCTAGTTTCATCTTTATTATATTTAAGCTCATAAGTAGCTTTAGCATCGTAATATCCATTGTTAGCATAAAGTCTCTGGATCCTTATCATATCGTCCTTTAGAACTTCTTCATCAAAAGGAGGCTTCTTTACCCAGAATTTAATAGAAGGGAAGTCAGTACCTATAATTCGCTCAATCTGTTGTTTTGTTACTACTTTCGCTCCCTTAATTTTTACCTTTGAAACACGGACGTTTGGTTCATCAGGAGAAGTAGACTCAGAATCCTTAGTTGCAGCAGAACTGTCCGATGAGCCTTGTGGCTGTGACTCTTTTTTATCAAGGATCTCATCTAGAGCAGGGGGGATGTCATTCTCTTCTTGCTGAAGGGAAGTATTGTCCTCAAATTGCTGCTCCACATCCTCACTCTCTTGAGAGAATGACGTAATAGAGAAGTTAATAAACAAGAAGAAAAGCAGAGGGAACAGTAAGTATGTGGCAGTATATTTTATCATATAGAATACGCTTACGATTTCTTTCTTGATTTACCAATGAGAAATAAAACTTTTATTATGCTGAGCTTAACTTAATATGCAACATATTACCACAAATTTAATTCTATATATCTAACAATCCCAGCGAATTAGCTATTTATTTCTTCACGGGGTTGACAATAACAGAACAAAGTCTTTATACTCCATTATGGCTGGTTGATCTCGTTTGACAAATACATTTTGAGAAAGATATATAGTACAAGAAAGCGACTATGGAAAAGCTAGGCGGCCTTTTTAATCCGAGTTCTCCAGAAATGGAGGCTATGGCAGATTTAACATTCTACATAATTGCTATATCGATAGGAATACTGGCAATCATAGTAGTTGCTGTTACTTACATCATAATTCGCTATAGAAAAAACCCTAACGATAATAGTGAACCCTATCAAAATTTTGGCGATTTACGCTTAGAAATAGTTTGGACGCTAATCCCTATAGCAATTGTAGCTGTTCTATTTCAACTTACTTGTAGTACAATGAGGGCTGTCGATCCGCCGATACAAGATCACGAAACAGATATTGTCATAATAGGGCATCAGTGGTGGTGGGAAATCTATTACCCCAAATCAGGCGTGATAACCGCCAATGAAGTACACATGCCCGTGGGCAAAAATCTCCTCCTTCGAATAGAGTCAATTGATGTAATACACGACTTCTGGGTTCCTGAACTTGCAAGGAAAATCGACGCCGTCCCCGGGCACCCTAACCATATGTGGATATCGGCTAGCAAGCCCGGAGTATATCTGGGCGCTTGTTCGGAGTTCTGCGGTACTCAACACGCTAATATGCGAATAAGGGTTATTGCCGAAACCGAAGATGAATTTAACGAATGGCAAAAGCAAGAGTTCGTAATCCCGAAAACTCCTAGAGCAGGAATTGCGGGAGAGGGGGCTGAGCTATTCAAGACAAAAGCTTGTATGAACTGCCATACCATACTAGGTACTCCAGCTGCTGCACGTATAGGGCCTAATTTGACCCATCTTAATAAGAGACAAACAATTGGGGCTGGTGTGCTCACAAATAGCACTGAAAACCTGACTAAATGGCTTACTAATCCGCAGAAATATAAACATGGGGCACTTATGCCCAATATGAAACTCACGCAATCTGAAGTAAACCAATTAGTCGCATATTTGGAGGCTCTAAATTGAGCACAAGAATCCCTATAGTTCCTGAAAATGTAAAACCCCTGCCAGCGCTTAAGGAAAACGAGGGGATGTTAACCTGGGTAGCTTCTATTGACCATAAACAAATAGGAATTATGTACATCATTGTATCTATGATTTATTTTCTAATTGGCGGGCTTGAAGCTCTGCTAATACGTACTCAACTTGCTCAACCAGAAAACGCTTTCCTTTCTCCCGAAGTATTCAACCAAATGTTCACTATGCACGGAACTACGATGATATTCTTCGTTGTTATGCCTCTTCTAATCGGTATGGGAGTATACTTGGTTCCGCTTATGATTGGAGCGAGGGACATGGCTTTCCCCCGCCTTAACGCTCTTAGTTTCTGGCTGGTTGTTTTTGGAGGGATTCTTCTCTACTACAGCTTCTTCACTCAGAGCGGCGCGTCTGAAGTTGGATGGTTCGCATATGCCCCTCTTAGTGAAAAGCCTTTCTCCCTAAACAAAGGCCCTACATACTGGGCACTGGGCTTACTTGCAACAGGTATAGGGTCCATTGCCTCGGGATTAAATAACATTGTTACGATCTTAACTTTAAGAACAGCTGGCATGACCATGCGGAGACTTCCGCTTTTCGTATGGATGATACTTGTAACCTCGTTCCTTATAATCTTTGTTTTTCCTATAATCGCCTCCGCATTCTCAATGATGCTTCTTGACCGTCTTCTGGGAGCTACATTTTTCACTCCTGCACACGGCGGCTCGGCAATACTTTGGCAGCACTTTTTCTGGGGATTCGGACACCCTGAAGTCTATATTTTAGTTCTACCCGCATTCGGAATCATTTCAGAGGTAATCCCCGTTTTTTCACGGAAGCCCATCTACGGGTATGAATTCATTGCAGGCTCAACGGTCGCTATCGGGCTGTTAAGCCTGGGAGTATGGGCTCACCATATGTTCGCAGTTGGTCTGGGCAATGTTGCAAACGTTTATTTTGCATTGGCAAGTATGCTTATTGCAATCCCTACAGGTATAAAAATTTTGAACTGGATTGCTACGATGTGGGGCGGCAAAATCTGGTTTGCAACCCCTATGCTCTTTGCGACAGCTTTTATTATTGAATTCGTAATAGGTGGCCTTACGGGAGTTGCCATAGCCTCAGTTCCTATAGACTGGGTAGTAACTGACAGCTATTTCATTGTAGCGCATTTCCACTATGTCCTATTCGGAGGCTCTATATTTGCAATATTTGCAGGTGTTTATTATTGGTTCCCAAAATTCTCGGGGCGTATGTTGTCAGAGACCATTGGGAAGTGGCATTTTTGGCTTACGGTAGTAGGATTCAACATGACCTTTTTCATTCAGCACTTTCTTGGAGTCATGGGAATGCCGCGGCGTGTTTATACGTATCACGATTTTCCATACTGGGGATCAATGAACATGATATCTACGATTGGTGCTTTTGTACTAGCCATATCTGTAATCATCTTTATGTGGAATGTAAGATATAGTTTAAAGCACGGCAAAAAAGCTCCGGACAATCCATGGAACGCATGGACTCTGGAATGGGCTACTACTTCACCTCCGGCTGTACATAACTTCGATTTAGTGCCCCCTGTACGGGGAAGGCGACCTCTATGGGATCTTGCGCATCCGGACAATCCTGATGAACCGAACGCGAAGATAGTTTAGGAGTAATCATAATGGCAAATAACAAAATGTTGATAAAGTTTTTCATAGCTTCAGAGTCTATTTTCTTTGTCATGCTGATCCTTGCGTACATAAATTTTCACGGAAGCAACGTTGAAGGGCCGAACGCGGTAAACAGCTTAAACCCCTTGAGGACTGGGATTTTCAGCCTCTTTCTTTTAGCAAGCAGCCTCTCAGTATGGCTCGCTGGTAGAAGTCTGGTAACGAAAAATCATTTCATGATGAAGATATGGATATTGGTAACAATTATACTGGGTGCGGTATTTATATACGGGCAGGCAAGTGAATGGCTGGGTTTAATTGCTCAGAACATAACAATAAGCAGAAATGTATTCGGCTCTACATTTTTTACACTGACCGGATTTCACGGTTTTCACGTATGCGTAGGACTGCTTATGTTGTCAATCCTACTGGGTTTGGCAATGTTCGGGGACTTTAAGGGGCCAAAGTCGGATGGAGTGGAATGCGTTTCGATTTACTGGCATTTTGTAGACGGAGTTTGGATAGTAGTTTATTCGGTTATTTATCTCTGGGCGTTTTTATAATAGAAAGAAGAGGATAACATTATGAATATATGGCAAGTATTGAGTTCAACATGGAATATGGAGCCCTGGGTTTTAATATCCGCCCTGGCTCTCTTGGTTGGATACGGAATTGCTACAGGGTTTAAACTCACAAAGCTATCCGCTTTATATATCTCAGGCTTATTAATCTTTGTATTAGCGCTGGTATCACCTCTTGATTTTTTAGGAAGGACCTATTTATTCAGCGCCCACATGATGCAGCACATCCTGCTTCTGCTTGTAGTGCCTCTGCTGCTTCTTTTAGGAATTCCCAAAGCTTTGGCTGAAAAAGCTCTAAAAATAGAGCCGATTGGTTCAGTCATGAGAGTTTTGGGAAACCCTGTTGTAGCCTGGTTCTTCGGCGTAGGAGCTATGTGGGTGTGGCACCTACCCTCTTTACACGATACTGTACTGGCAAACGATAGCCTATACATAGCTCAGCAAATAAGCTTTGTATTAATCGGCATGATATTCTGGTGGCCTGTATTTGCGCCTGTTGAATCAAGGAGACTCTCTCCTCTGGTTTCAACACTTTACTTATCCTCAGCGTGCCTGGGATGCACAATTTTAGGAATGTTAATTACATTTGCAGGGGCGGGGCTTTATACTGCATATCTTAATCCGGTGGATTCAATTGGAATTCTGCCGTTAATCAGGGAAGAGCTGTGCTTAACCCCTGGGGTAGACCAGCAGATTGGCGGCCTTACAATGTGGGTACCGGGGTGCCTTATCTATCTGACTGCAAGCATGGTAACTATAGCAAGGTGGTACGGGGCGTCTGAAGATTATGAATTAATATCTGATTCCGGGACGGATGGACTGGTTACAGCCACTTCACAAGAAAACAAATGAAGGTCATATTAACTACAAATATTAAGGAGATAACACAATTTGAGTAACGGTAGCGAATTCACGGCTCTTGGAAGTGGAACCCCAAGCGGGGATTCTCACACCACCAACACTAGTCCGGCAAGTGGAAATATCCCCAAAGGTTGGCACAAACCTTTACCCGAACAATTACCTAAAGCAGGATATTGGCCTGCCATTATGGCTCTGGGAATAACCTTTATGCTCTGGGGGCTAGCTGTTGGGTTTAACGAAGTTGTCAGCACTATTATTATTTTATTTTTCATAGGGCTGATTTTATTTATTTTAGCATTGATAGGATGGATAGGAGACTTAAGAGATGAGCGAAAAGACCAAAACGAGTGAAGAATGCAGCCGTAGGCAGTTTTTCACTCATATCAGTATAGCTCTGGGGAGTATAGCAGCTGTAATGGTTGGTATACCTATCGTAGGCTCTATACTTGCTCCAATAGTTAAAAAGCCAAGACCAATATGGAGGCCTGTGGGTGAACTGAAGAGTTTTACAGTTGGAGATATCGTTAAGGTGTCATTTATAGATTCATCCCCTCTTCCCTGGGCGGGCGTTACTGCTGAGACGGCTGCATGGCTTCATCGTAAGGGTCAGGAAGAATTTACTTGTTTTGCTGTAAACTGCGCTCATTTAGGCTGCCCTGTGAGATGGGTAGCAGGGGCAAAGCTCTTTATGTGCCCTTGTCACGGTGGAGTATATTACGAAGACGGTTCAGTAGCTGCAGGACCTCCTCCGAGAGGTTTGTACAACTACCCTGTAAGGCTGCATAATGGTCAAGTAGAAATATTAACGAGCCCGATACCAATTACGACGATATAAATGACAAATGATAATGTTTCGAATCAACTCAGATAGGGAGTTCACTTAATGGGATCTTTAAAACGCGCCTGGTTATGGTTTGAAGACCGCACTGGGCTTATGGGTGCAATCGGTCCTATAATAAAACACCCGGTGCCCGCTAACTCTGCATCTTGGTTTTATGTTTTTGGAAGCGCAACACTTTTTGCTTTCATGCTCCAAGTTGCAACAGGTGTAGCTCTCGCATTCATGTATGTGCCTTCTGCCGGGGAAGCCTATCAAAGCCTTCAGTACATAACCGACCAGACTACATTTGGAAGAATTGTAAGGGGTATGCACAATTGGGGCGCGTCCGCAATGATACTGCTCTTAGGCATACATATGATACGTGTATATATGACCGCGTCATATAAATTCCCTCGTGAAATGCATTGGATTTCAGGAGTTGTGCTCTGGGCTCTGACCGTGATAATGGCATTTTCCGGTCAAGTGGTCAGATGGGACCAGACAGCCGTCTGGTCAATGATAGTAGCCGCCGAGCAGGCGGGCCGAATACCGTTTATAGGAACATGGGTAGCTGATTTTCTCATAGGCGGGGGAACTATAGGAGCGGCTACTCTTAGCCGTATGTTCGCCTACCATGTATTTATCGTGCCCGCATTGCTATTTTTATTTATCGGTTTTCATCTATATCTTGTTATTAAAAACGGCATATCCGAATTTCCCCAAGCTGGCAAACCGGTGGATCCAAAGACTTATAGGGAAGAATACAAGGCTTTAGTTAAGAAAAAAGGTATTCCATTCTGGCCTGACGCCGCATGGCGGGATATGGTTTTTGGATTTATTGTTATTACGACTATACTCCTTATCGCTATAATTATAGGGCCGCCTGCTCTTGGTCCTCCGCCCAACCCTTCAAATCTAGATGCTCTTCCCGTACCGGATTGGTATTTTATATTCTATTTCGCGTTCTTAGCTTTAATGCCGCCCGCGATGGAAACATACTTGATGGTGTTCGGTCCACTTCTTGTAGGAGCACTTCTATTCTTTCTACCATTTATTTCAAACAAAGGAGAGAGAAGCCCGCTTCGCCGTCCTTGGGCAGTTGCAATAGTTGCACTTACAATAGTCAGTATTTCAGGGCTCTGGGCAATTGGCATTTCTTCCCCATGGTCACCGCATTTTGATGCTAAGCCTTTGACTGTGGAGATAATTGGTGCTGATAGCGGCCCCATCTATAGAGGCGGCATGGACTTCAACGAAAAGGGATGCCTATACTGTCACACTATTTCAGGGCAGGGAGGCTTAAGAGGCCCTGACCTGACTTATATCGGCGATAGACTATCGGCTGATGAACTAACTTGGCGTATCATGAACGGTGGGCTCAATATGCCTGGATTCGGGGGAACTCTAACGAATAAGGAGTTAAGCGACCTTGTGATCTTCCTTAAATCCCGTACAAAGGAACATTAGGAAGCATTATCTTCAGGCGGCGATTGACGCCCTTTCATAAGAAACTTAAGCTGTATAATGTCTTTTGGAAGGAAAATATCTAAGAACCAATCGATTGATACTCTAATTTTTCTATCCCATCCGGGTAGTTTTCCAAGATAAATAGCTCTCCACATGAGCCATGCAAAAAATCCTGAGAACTTAAAACCTTTAATTTCAGCTACAGCAGACCTGTGACCTAAAGGGGCAAGCATACCGATAGTCTGGAAGACGAATGGTCTTTTATCCTCATCCTTCTGGTTTATGGCTGCCGCTATATTATGTCCCACACGCGCTCCCTCTCGAGTGGCGTGCTGTGCTGTAGGTGGATAAGGCTTCCCGGTATTCGAATCAGGAATTAACGCGCAGTCTCCGAGTGCCCAGATACCAGGGTGATCAGGAACTTCCATATATTCGTTTACTTCGATTCTACCCCTCTTATCGGCAAATGGTAGTGCTGCTATTACCGGTTGCGGGGCAGTGCCAGCAGCCCATATGGCAGTATGAGTCTCTATCTTTCCGCCGTCTTGAATTTCCACTGATTCAGGAGTAACACCGGCTACTCTGGTTTGCAGACTAAATTCAATACCCCTCTTCTTAAGCAAGTTAAGACCGTATTCTGCAAGGCCCTCACTCATTTCATGCATTATCCTGTCCCCCGGATCAATGACTATAACTTTTACCTCTTCTGCTTTAACATTTTTATAAAATCTTCGGCTAAAAGAGACAAAATCGTTAAGCTCAGCAGCTACTTCAATACCCGTGTAGCCTCCGCCAACCACTGCAAAAGCAAGTAAACGTTTTCTTACTTCAGTGTCCTGCTCTAAATCCGCCCTTTCAAACATATCGATAATATGGCTCCTTAGAACCATAGCATCTGCGAGATTTTTAAGCGGGAAAGAATTCTCCTCTGCTCCAGGGATATTGTGGTAACCCGTCATAGATCCCAT
>SMWY01000058.1 GCA_004356555.1 Candidatus Dadabacteria bacterium | reverse complement strand
TTACCGGTCTCGTCCTGTAGTGTCCTTATCCTTTCCAAATGTTCTATTATATCCTCATCTTCTTCAAAATGTCCGAACATCATGGTAGCAGTAGTTTTAAAGCCGATCAGATGGGACTCCCTTGTTACCCTCATCCATTGATCCGCATCAATTTTAAGAGGACTGATTTTCTTTCTAACACGGTTTGAAAGCACTTCGGCACCGCCTCCGGGAATTGTCCTTAGCCCGGCATCCCAGAGCTGCTGTAGTACTTCCTTGGTAGTAATGCCTGTGTATTTTGCGATTGCGCTTATTTCAGGCGCTGAGAATGCGTGAAAGTGAAGCCCGGGAATCTCTTCCCTTGTTCTTCTTACTAATTCCAAATAGTAATCAAGACCTATCTCAGGGTTGTGACCGCCTTGTAGGAGCACAGTGGTAGCCCCGTTATGATAAGAGGCCCGCATGATCTCAATTACCTTATCTACGCTCAGCGTATAAGCGTCAGATGCACCGGAGGGTCTCCAGAACGCACAAAAAAGACACTCTGTGTCACAAACATTCGTGTAATTGGGATTTGTATCGGCAACAAATGTAACCGTGCCGTCAGGATGAAATTTTCTTCTTACAAAATCTGCTAATGATCCTAATTTTATGGTATCGGCGTTTTGAAGTAGAGTAAGGGCTTCTTCGCCATTTATTCGTTTATCATTTAAAACTTTGTCAAATATTTCTCCAACATTCATATCTATTTATTGAACCCTATATATTTTCTGTGTCAATGCAGGCAGTGCCTGCTTTCGTACTATTTCTACGTATCTCCCCCCTGCAAATTTCTATCCTAAAGTCTCCACACCAATCGTATGTGAGTGGATGCTATCCACCAGTGCCTGCTTTCGTACTATTTCTACGTATCTCCCCCCTGCAAATTTCTATCCTAAGCCTCCACACCAATCGTATGTGAGTGGATGCTATCCACCAGGGCCTGCTTTCGTACTATTTCTTAAAACCTCAAATGTTAAGTTGGACATGCAAACCCGGAGTAACGGAAATATTCTGTTTAGCCATTATCATATATACCGTATTTGCTTACGGACTATATTTGCGAATTTCCAAAGATTATGCGAAGTTGAAAAATTTCAGTTTTGAACTGAATTAATTTAGAAATCGTATGCTCGCGGGCGCACCCGCCTTGAGTGTGATATTAAACAAATGTACATTATTTGAAGATGAGAGCATTTAAGGCGGCATTTACATTATTCATTCTATGCTTTTCACTTTTTATCTTATCTACGTCTGATTCACTGAGCGTAGAAGATACACTGGAAGAATACTGGATGGGAATATACTCAGGCGATAGGAGGATCGGATATTCCTATAATTCAATTAAAACTCTAAAGGGCATTACTGAAGTAAAAGAACTGACTAAATTAAAAATAGACCTTCTCGGTAAAGAAAACGAAGTGGAAACACAAGCATCTTATAAATTAGAGGGCTATAAAATTCTTTCTTTTAATTTTGAGATGAAATCAGGTTCAATGGACTTAAAAGCCCGTGGAGTGAGGGAAGGGGATATTTTAAAAATCACAATGGACACGGTTTCGGGTACAACGGAGCGTAGCTTGTCAGTGCAGAAGGAGCTTATTTTGCCATCACTACTTCCAAAATGGCTAATAGAAAACAAATTTTCAATTGGCGATAGTTTTGAAATCTTGCTATTTGAGCCACTTTCTGTGCTAATGGGAATGGATGGCTCAATCTCAACCCATAGAATTGAAGGGAAAGAGCTTGTGGATATCCCCTCAGGAAGGTTCGATACGCATAAGATTTATTCAAATTTTATGGGGACTCAATCAACCTCCTGGATGACGGCTGAGGGGGAAATTGTGAAACAGGAATTCCCTCCCGGACTCATAGCAATAAAGGAATCCAAAGAAGACATCTTAAGTAAAAAGAACTCAAGCTTTGATATTGTAGAGAAAACATCCATACCTACAAACGTTAAGCTTGATAACGCGAGGAAACTTAAATATCTAAAAATCAAGCTAGGTGGAATAGACACCGCTCAGGGGTTTGATATTCAAGATGGTTACAGGCAGTACTTAGACGGGCAAATACTACAAATAAAGTCAAAAGACTATAATCCTAAAAAAAGTCCATACACTCTCCCTTACAATGCTCCCGAGTACCTGGAACTACTTAAAGCGGAATTTTTAATCCAGAGTGATGATAAAGAGATCGTCTCAATAACTAATAAAATCTTAGATGGTGAAACAGATCCGCGAAATGCTGCAAGTAAAATTAACAAATGGATATATAAAAATCTTAAGAAATCTGCTACTGTAAGTCTCCCCAATGCGAAGGATGTTTTAAAGACAAAAGTAGGTGACTGTAATGAACACGCGGTCTTATTCTCTGCAATGTCACGGGCTGCCGGCATACCTACCAAAACGGTCCTCGGAGCCATGTACTATGAAGGCAGATTTTATTACCATGCATGGAATGAGGTCTACATAGGACAGTGGGTAGCAGTTGATTCAACATACGGGCAGCTTCCGGCAGACGCTACACATATAAAATTAATTGAAGGTGATATAGCGAAAAGTGGAGAGATATTAAAAGTAGTGGGTAAAATAAATATCGAGATATTAGATGCGACATAAAATGAGAGAAACAAATAATTCAACTTATGCACTATTGCCTTTATTGGTAATACTGATATTCGCTGTATTTTCATGCGGGCCAAAAAATCCTTCTACTGATATTGAAATTAGCACTTTTTCAGAAACTGATTCAGAACCCAAGGATAGGGCCTATTATCATTTCATGGTTTCGAGGCTTCATTTCTTAAATAAAAACTTCGGCGAATCCCTAAGAGAGCTTGAAATAACAGAAAGCTACGATCCGGACTCAGCATTTATCAAATACAACCTGGCTCTGATGTATATATCCTCAGGGAGATTAAGTGAAGCTCTTGATAAGCTTGAGAAGTCAATTGAGCTAGACCCTAACTTTGCGCCTTCCTTTACAATTTTAGGCAAAGTATATGCTTCGTCTCAGGATAAAGATCATAAGGAAAAATCAGTAAAGATACTAAAACGCGCAATCGATCTAAACCCCGATGATGTGGAATCGCTTCTCTTTCTCGGAATTATAGAGACAGAAGCGGGAAACTTCGATAGCGCAGAGAAACTTTTCAAGAAAATTACCGAACTCTATCCTGAAAACGAAAGGGGGTTTTTCTTTTTAGCGAGACTCTACTATGAGAAAGGAGACCTCATAAATGCTGAACGCCTGTACAATGAATCCTTAAAATTAAATCCCAGCTTTATCTCTGCACTTATTGAGCTTGCGTTGGTATATGAGAGACAGGGAAGATTTGAGCAATCGGAGAATATTTACAAGTCTATCATTACTCTCTACCCTGAGACTCTCAACACATATGTTAGGTACGGTAATTTCCTCTTCAGAATAAGCAGAAAAGCTGATGCAAAGGAACAGTTTGAGAAGGCCGAGAATCTCGATTACCGGAACCCCGGCCTCAAACTTAGGTTAGGGCTTTTATATATAGAAGATAGAGACTTTGAAAAAGCAATTGAAGAATTTCAACTCATCCTACTTGGAAATCCTAATGACCAAAGGGCTAAATACTATTTAGCACTCTCTTATATTGAGACCGAAAAATATGAAGAAGGCTTGACCCTCTTAAATGCAATCGGCAGTGAAGCAGAATTTTATGAAGAAAGCCTCGTACAGAAGGCCTATATATACGAGAGAAAAGGGGATCTAAACGAATCACTCCGAATGATGGAAAAAGTATACAGGAATCAGCCAAACAATGAATTAATTGTTAACTACCTGGGCAGCGTATATAGGAAACTCGACCAGGATCAAGATGCGATAGAAGTATATAGCAGGTATTTACAATCCAATTCTAAGAGCCAGGTCATCTACTATGCCCTTGGTGTAACATATTACTTAAACGGGCAAGAAGAGAATTCCATAGAAACGATGAAGAGGCTTATTAATATCAACCCTGCCCATGCAGATGCGATGAATTTCGTTGGATATACATACGCTGAAAGGGGAGAGAACCTTGATGAAGCCGAAGCTCTTATCAAAAGAGCGCTTAAGCTCACACCCAATAAGGGCTACATACTGGACAGTCTGGGCTGGGTTTATTATAGACAGGGAAGATATGAAGAAGCGATAGAGTTCCTTAATAAAGCGGTGGCTCTTGAGCCTGATGATCCCGCAATTATGGAGCATCTTGGAGACGTCTACCTTGATAAGGGTGAGCAATCAAAAGCACTTGATTATTATCAAAGAGGATTATTATTAATCAACCGGAATCCGGATAATCCTGATGAGAATTTAAAAGAAAGACTTAATAAAAAGACAAACGATCTAAAAAGAAGTATTAGTGTTCAAAGCTAATTGTGAAAAAACTCAGATTATTCATACCTTCTTTAATCTCAATCTTAGTACTGTTATTGACATCATGTGCGGTTAAGCATGAAAGCATAAACATTAAGGAAAATAACGCAGAGACTATTTTAGAAAAGATTCAACTATATGAAGGTGCTATCAGGTCCCTAAAAAGCCTTGCTAAAGTAAAAATTAAGACCCCTGACAGCAAAATTTCCTATACTCAGGTAACAATTGCCCAAAGACCTGATCTCCTTAGATTAGAAGCACTAAACCCGTTTGGAAAAACTGTGGGTTTTATTTCCTCAGACGGTACAAATATTTATATCATATCCCCATCAGAACGAGGCGTATACGATTCGGGGGGAAAATTTGATCTGGCTTACATCTATCCGGGACTTAAGCTTGAAATTTCAGCCGAGAATCTAGTAAATTTAATTCTGGGGCGATTACCGGTCAATGTATATGATATGGGAGCGGTACCGGAGTTAAGTGTCGATGGAGAACGCATTAAACTAGTTTTTCACTCTGAGACTTCAATCGGACAAAATAATACACTCTGGGTTAACGGTATGAATTTCAGAGTCGAAAAAGCAGAATTCACTCTAGATAACGGAGCCAGGGCTAAGATAAACTATGAATATTTCGATAGCCTCATAGACGGCTATTATTTCCCGAGAATAATAGAATTCTCCTCAGAAGGGCTTTCAATATCCATAATTTACGAACCTGACGTTGAGTTAAATAAGAATGTGGACAAAACCCTTTTCAAACCTGCTCCGGAAGTAGTTAAATTTGAAAAATAATATCTCCAAACTTATAATTAAATACTCAGAGTTAAATCGTTCTTCTGAACTAATGCATTCTTTTCTAAATGAGCATACAACTCAGTGGGGGGTAGCGCCAAGTGCCGGATCGTGAATTAAGTAGAGTAATAACAATTAAAAACGAACTGGGCCTCCATGCTCGAGCTGCAGCTGTATTTGTTAGACTCTCCTGCAAATATTCAAGTGATATTAAGCTTGTTATGGACGGGTATGAAGTTGACGGGAAAAGCATACTTGGAGTGCTTTCGCTAGCTGCCATTAAAGGGAGCGAGCTTCAGGTTATAACAAGAGGTGGTGATGCGGAGAAGGCTCTTAAGGATATTGAAGAGCTTATAGAAAACGGATTCGGCGAGGGCGTTGATGAGAGTTGAGCTACAGGGAATTGCAATATCCCCGGGAATAGCCTTGGGCAATGTCGTTCTTTTAGACCGCACCAAAATGATAGTGGAAAGGATACGGGTGGAAGATAATGTTATTGAGCGTGAAAAAGAAAGGTTTTTAGGGGCAGTCAATAGGTCTAAGAATCAGCTCCTTTCGATTAAGGAAAATCTTGACCACGGGGATACGGGAGAACACCTGGATATCCTTAATTTTAGCATTATGATGCTTGAAGACGAGCTGTTATCCCAAGAGGTTTTAGACTTTATAGGTGCCGAGCAAGTAAACGCGGAATGGGCTATAAACTCCGTGCTTACAAAGAAGAGTGAGACTTTTAAAAAAGTAGAGGATGTTTATATGAAAGAGAGGCTCGCCGACTTTTATTATCTGGGCGAGAGGATTTTACGCAATCTTCACGGGGTTCATGATGAAATATCTTATCTAACAGCAGAATCTGTCCTAATAGCACATGACCTCTCTGCAGTAGACGTAGTAAGTTATGCGAAACACCACGTTATTGGAATAGTGACCGATATAGGGGCTTTCACTTCCCACAGCGCAATAGTAGCTAAATCTCTCGGCATACCGACTGTAATGGGCCTTGAAGATATAACTGCCAGAGTCACTCCGGGAGACACTATATTTATAGACGGATTTAAGGGTACTGTAATACTTAATCCCGATAAAAATGAACTAAAGAAGTTTAAAAAGAGAAGAACCGACTACATAAAGCTTGAGAAGCAATTACTCAAATACGCGAAGCTCAGGGGTAAAACTCTCGACGATGTTGAAATAAGCGTAAACGCTAATATTGAAATTATAGAAGAGCTCGATCTTGCCAGATCTTACGGCGCCGAAGGGATCGGTATGTACCGCACTGAGTTCCTGTTTACAAACTCAGTTTATTTCCCTGATGAAGACGAGCAGTATGAAAATTATCAAAAGGTCGTATCAGCTCTCGATTCTCCCATTGTTACAATAAGAACACTTGATATAGGCGGGGACAAATTCCCAGTAGGGATGGAACCATCAAAGAGACTAAACCCTGCGCTTGGTCTAAGGGGGATCAGATTTTCTCTTCAGGAACAGGATATGTTCCGAAAACAGATTAGAGCGATATTAAGATCCAGCGCTGAGAATAAGATAAGAATTCTTATACCGATGATTTCGAAACTCTCTGAAGTTCTAGATACAAAAAAAATCATAGAAGAGATCGCAGAAGAACTCGGCACCGGAAACACCTGGGAGATCGGAGTAATGATTGAAACCCCGTCAGCCGCAATCATAGCCTCTGATATTTCAGAAGAAGTTGATTTCTTAAGCATAGGTACAAACGACCTTATCCAATATACACTTGCGGTCGATAGAATAAACGAGCATGTATCGTATCTGTATACACCATTTCATCCCGCTATACTGCGCTTAATCGCAGGTGTTGTGGACGCCGCACATAAAAACAGCATTCCGGTAAGTGTTTGTGGCGAGATGGCAAGCCAGCTCTCCTGTGTACCACTTCTTGTCGGAATGGGAGTGGATGAGCTCAGCATGAATATTCATTCGATCCCTAAAGTTAAGAAGCTCTTAAATACGATCACGGAAAAGGACTCCAAAGAAATATTAGAAAATGCGCTCAAATTAAAGACCGAGTTTGATATAAGGACTTATGTAAGAAAGGTAATAGTACAAAGGTGGGGAGATGACTTCCCTGCGGAATTTGTAGAAGAGATTGTCACTAGTGTTTAACTAGGAAATCATGGATATAACCCTATTCTTTAAAGGATTTTTAGTAGGCATAATAATCTCAGCCCCCATAGGGCCTGTTGGGGCGCTCTGTATCCAGCGAACTATGAGCTACGGCAGACTCTCGGGAATTCTGTCAGGAATTGGGGCCGCTGTTGGAGATTCTATTTTTGCAGTAATTGCAGTTTTCGGGCTTACATTTATTTCTGGATTTTTAGACGAAAAAGAAGCCTGGTTCCGAATTGCGGGAGGCATCATCTTACTCTATTTCGGACTCAGAGTATATCTTTCGAAACCACAGGATTGTTCAAACCAGGACAATGAAGTAAACCATTTTGGTATATTCGGCTCTGCACTTTTGCTCACCATTTCAAACCCGCTCGTGATCTTGTCTATTATCGCTGTCTTTGCAGTGCTTGGGATTGTTAATCCGACGTCTAGTTATCCCTCGACTGCTTTACTCATTCTTGGAGTATTTTCGGGTGCCGTATTCCTCTGGATTATTACCTGCAATATTTTATCTAACTATAGAAAGAGGATGGGCCAAAAGGGGGTTTTATTAGTAAATAGAATAACAGGACTCTTTATCCTAGCCTGCAGCGGCTATGCATTCTTAAGCCTGTTGACGATATAATCCTCACTTATCCAGCACTTCAGGCTTTTGCCCCCTGAAGATCACTAGAAATATTACGCCCGTTATAATCAGTGCGCCGCCTATGAGTTTTATTGTTGAGGGTATCTCTTTAAAAATGAAGTAAGAAAGCAGGACTACAAATATTGACTCCATTGGCAATACTGCCGTGGTG
>SMWY01000057.1 GCA_004356555.1 Candidatus Dadabacteria bacterium | reverse complement strand
TGGCTTAAGCTCTTTTCAAAAATAGATTCAATAAACATTTTAGCTTCAGCAGCTTTAATCTCACACTTCTTTATTTTGGCTGATACCTCAACTTCTTCCTTGGGAGTAAGAAGAGGTTCTGTGCCCATCTCTCTAAAATAGACTTGAAGCAGCCTGAACTCTTCATCAGGCGTAAACTTAGGTGTATCATTATCAGAAGTATCTTCCTTAGAAGGCACTTCTTTTAGATCAATCTCGGTCTCCGAAAGTTCATTGATTAATTTCTCGTCGATCTCATCCTGGAAAGTACTGTCCAGATCTAAGTTTAGTGCTTCTTTGGAATAATCTTCAAAGGAATTCTTTATTAGCCTTTTTATAGATTCATCTCTCTTTTTTGATCGTTGTTCCACCCTAGGTGAAGCGTGCAACGACTGAGTGCGCTTCTTTGATTTTAATCTTGCCTGTCTCAATACCATCCTCCTTTATAGATGGATTTACTCTCTTATCTGGCCCTCTCCTAGAACAATGAACTTAGTCGTTGTTAATTCTTCAAGTCCCATAGGTCCGAAAGCATGCAGCTTGGATGTGCTTATTCCAATCTCTGCTCCAAGGCCAAGCTCATAACCGTCGCTAAACCTTGTCGAAGCATTGACCATAACGGTGGAAGAATTAACACCATAAATAAAAGCCTGTGAATTCGAATAGTTTTGAGTAATAATGGACTCAGTATGCATGGACCCATATTTCTCAATATGCTTTATTGCATCGTACATATTCTTAACCACTTTTACGTTTAATATGAGATCTAAATATTCTACGTACCAGTCATTTTCTCTTGCTTCTAGTACTTCTGGAACAATTTCTCTAGTACGCTCACAACCTCTTAATTCAACACCCTCTTCATAAAACGCCTTAGTTATTCGAGGTAAAAAAGTCTCTGCAATATTTTCGTGAACAAGCATGGTTTCCATAGAGTTACAAACTCCAGGGCGCTGAACTTTTGCGTTTATACAAATGCTTTCTGCCATATCCTGATCTGCGCTCTCATCTACAAGGATATGACAAACTCCTTTGTAGTGTTTAAGAACAGGAATTCTTGAATTCTCTGCTACAAATCGTATAAGTCCTTCCCCGCCTCTTGGTATTATAAGATCTATTAGCTCATCGAGCTTGAGCATCTCAAGCACTGCATTTCGGTCAGTAACCGGAATTATCTGTACTGCGTCCCGAGGGAGCCCGCTTTGAGTAAGAGCGTCTCTTAATACTTCTCCGATAGCCATATTAGACCTTATAGTCTCGGATCCTCCCCTTAATATCACAGCATTACCTGATTTTATACAAAGCCCTGCAGCATCTGCCGTAACATTGGGTCTTGACTCGTATATAATCCCAATAACGCCAAGCGGAATTCTCATCCTTCCTACTTTAAGGCCGTTAGGACGTGTCCGCATCCGGAGAATTTCCCCCACAGGATCCGTTAAAGCCGCAACTTCCCTTAGACCATCGGCTACTTTTTCCAGGCGCTCTGGTGTAAGAGTGAGCCTGTCTATCATGGCATCCGAGAGCCCTTTTGATGTAGCTTCTTCTACATCTTTTTGGTTCTCGGTAATTATGAAATCATTCCTTTCTATGAGCCCTCCAGCCATTTTATAAAGAGCTTCATCTTTTGAGCTGGATATCACCCTTGAAAGCTCTGCAGACGCACCTCTCGCCTTTCTCCCAATACCTGTAAGGAGATTATATAAATCAGTGTTCATTTGACTTTTTTTTGCTTTAATTGCAGACATTTAGACCTACTTTAACAAATCACCGCTCCTTTAGGATGATAATACATCTCTTAACATAAAGTCAAGCATATTCTTTATATAATATACCCGGATAATGACTCAAGTTGATTAGATAGTTTGATAATGGGCAAAAGTAGAGTGATGTATTTCGTTTCCTACATTATCTACGGTTCTGAAGTGGTATGTGCTCGGTTCTAAAGTATCCCATATTGCTTTTGGAAATCGCCATACCTTAAGCTCAGTATCATGAACCGGCATAGCAGCTGCCGGTATGCCGAGGTCGTTTTCGGATATCTCTATCCATATCGGAGTGTTTCTAAGATTATATATTTCGTCTACTTCAATATAAAGCGGCTGACAAATATCGTGCCTGATGACTTCAAAATAAGGATTAGTCAAAAGGTGCTTTATATTATATCCTTTGTGCCGGTAAAAAAGTTGTTCGCACAAACGATTTCATTCCCTTCATTTAAAAGCCTCTCACATAAATGAGAGCCGATAAATCCAGCCCCGCCTGTTAGATGTATCCGTTTATGCATTAATTTATTCTTTTAGAATAAAAATCGGACTAATTAGTAGGAAGTACTCCCCTTTTCTCCAGATAATCAAAAATGACATTGACCCCTTCGTCTAAAGAGAGTTTACTTGTGTCGATTGTTATCTCAGGATTAAGAGGTGCTTCATAAGGGTCATCGATCCCAGTAAAGCCTTTAATAATTCCTTCTCTTGCTTTTTTATACAGCCCCTTAACGTCTCTTTCTTCACATACCTCAAGCGGCGCATCTACAAATACTTCAACAAATTCACCCTCTTCTACAAGTTCTCTGACAGCGTCACGATCCTTTATATAAGGGGATACGAAAGCAGAGAGCACTATACATCCTGCATCTATAAAGAGTTTAGACACCTCTCCGATCCGCCTAATATTCTCACCTCTATCCTCTTCTGAAAAACCCAGATCTTTGCATAGTCCCATTCTAACGTTATCGCCATCAAGGATATATGTTCTAGTTCCCAAGGTAATAAGCTTTTTCTCAAGCTCATTTGCTATAGTAGATTTCCCTGAACTAGGAAGTCCTGTGAACCATAAAATAAGAGATCCGTGATTGTTTAGACTTCGTCTGTCTCCCTTAGTGATCTCATGCTCGTGTGGAATTATAAATCGTTCCATTAAATGCCTCCTCTATAATCAATAGATTATGTATTGTTAGTTCCTCAATATTTTGGGTGTTGATTTTAAGTGAAATTACAGAAAGGTCAAAATTTCTTTCCTCTGGTCCCCCACTCCCCTCTAAAAGCAATCCGAAAAGACTAGTATTTAGGGACACTAGGTATCTATATACACCACTCTTTGCATTACGCATTTATTATTAGGAGCTATGCCCTTAAATATATATAATCCTCCAAGGCCTCGTGCCAACCTCTTAGCAATTTAATTCCACTTTCCTCCACTCTAGAACAAAGTATATATAAACGGAGCTATTGCTGAACTTTGTGCAAATACTATAAGCAGTCCAAACAATAATAAAATGAGAAGCATGGGTGTAATCCACCACCACTTATTTTGAAGAAAAAACTGTAGCAACTCACCCATAATGCCCATCCTATTAGCTATGCTTTTAAAAAATGACATTAATAAACCTCCTCCAGCTGCAAGAAAGAATTATTCAACTACTGAGTCTATATATCAACCAATTAGATATTCTATCCCAATTTTGCTTTTTGTAACGTTTTTCTAATTCTAACATTGCTCTAATTGATGATTCCGTAAAACTATTTTCCATTTTTTGTTACTAGATAATTGCCTAATACAAGCAAATCCATTCCACTTGCGCTAAAAGAACTAAACGCCTCTGCAGGAGTATTAACCACGGGTTCTCCTTTCAAATTAAATGAGGTGTTTAATAGCACCGGAACCCCTGTTGCATCTCCAAATGTTTCAATCAATTTGTGGTATTTGGGGTTCAAGTCTTTTCTAACCGTCTGAAGCCTACCAGTGCCGTCGACGTGAGTAACTGCTGGCAAGATATCTCTTTTATCTTCACGAACGTCAGTTACGTATAACATAAAGCGGGCCGGGTAGTGTCTTTCAGGCTCGTCAATGTCAAAATACTCTCCTGCTTTTTCCTCTAGTATCGAAGGTGCAAACGGTCTGAACGGCTCTCTAAATTTGATTTTTACGTTTACTATATCCTTCATCTCAGTGCTTCTGGGATCCGCGAGTATGCTTCTATTGCCCAAAGCTCGAGGGCCCCATTCAAACCGGCCCTGATGCCATCCTATTACCTTGCCGTTTTGAATGCTGTCCACAACACGCTCGATTAATTTCTGATCATCTTCGATTAGTTCGTAGGAAATGTTGTTTTCTTTTAAAAACTCTCTGGTATCTGCCGGGCTATGTTCCTGTCCCCAGTAGGCATGTTCCATAACAAAGTTTCGAGGTTTTCCGAGTATTCCGTGATAACAGTAGAGTGCGGCACCTGTTGATGCCCCTCCGTCACCTGCAGCGGGTTGAATATATATCTCTTCAAAAGGTGTCTCAGAGAGAATCTTTCTATTCGCCACACTGTTTAGCGCAACTCCTCCTGCCATACATAAATGCTTTAGGCCAGTTTCTTTATAGGCATAATTGGCCATCTTGACCATTATCTGCTCTGTAACCACCTGTATGCTGGCAGCTATGTCCGCATAGTACTGGTTTCGTTTGGCAATTTCATCATAGTTGTCCGGCTTTTCTTCAAAGTATGAGGGGTATCCGCTCGCGTCTGTGAAGAATTCAGCTTTTGGATCTCTGGGATCGCCAAAGAGCTTTTCAAATTTCTTAGTAAAAGTTTTCTCTGAAGAATAATGGAACGAGAAGTAATCCATATCTAATTCAAAACCGCCCTCGTCATCCACATTAACTACTTCATAGACTTGATCTACATATTTGGGATCACCAAAAGGAGCCATTCCCATTACCTTGTATTCTCCCTCATTAACTTCAAACCCTAAAAATGCAGTAAATGCGCTATACAGAAGCCCAAGTGAATTTGGAAACCTTATTTCTTTCAAAAGTTTTATATCCGTACCCCGTCCTATACCCAGGGTTGCCGTTGTCCACTCGCCCACTCCGTCGACGGTAAGTATTGCGGCTTCATTAAAAGGAGAACAATAAAAACTGCTCGCCGCATGAGATAAGTGGTGTTCACTGAAGAGGATTTTGGATGAGTCAACGCCGAGTTTATTCTGAAGAAGGTGCTTTATCCATAACTTATCCCCGAGCCAAGTAATCATAGCTTCCCTAAAAAGCTTCATCGATCTTGGAAATGTCTGCATAGTGCAAAGCAAAAGTCTTTCAAATTTTACAAAAGGTTTTTCGAAAAATACTATATAATCGAGATCCTCGGTCTCAATCCCTTCCAGATTAAGGCAAAAGTTAATAGCATTCTCGGGAAACTCATAGTCATGCTTTATACGGCTAAACCTCTCTTCTTCAGCAGCGGAGATAACAACTCCATCCTTAATAAGAGTTGCAGCAGCATCGTGAAAATAACATGAAATTCCTAGTATATACATGTTTTTACTACCCCTAATTAGATACTGATTTAATTTGAATTACGGCAAACTTCGAATTATTAAAATGTAAACTTTACTTATAACTAAGACTGCTTTCTAGCTTTCTCAAGTGGCGTAATTTCTCCATCTTCTTCCTTGTCATGCCATCCAACATGTTCTTTCTTCTTGATCTCAAGCGGATCGGTAAATAATTTTAGCATTAACGCAAAAGGACAAAGAAGTATAAAATAAAATACAGTAAGTATTACTCTGGCGTTAAAGTCCCCAATCACTCTGGCAATCTTTTTCCATCCTTCCCATAGCCTCTTGAAAAAACCAAGTTTTTCAGCTGCATTATTACCGTTTGTATTTTTTTCAGGCTTACTCATGCAGATATATCCTCAATTTATTTATTATTTGTAAAAGCGAGAAATTTACCACTAATTTAGTCGGTTTAATAGCACAAAACTAAACTTAATTTTATTTCCAATTACTTGAAGCTTCGCAACCTCACTTACAATAAGCGATTTAAGACTCAAACAGTTCTGAATAAAATCAATTATTAAAATTTTACTGATTGAGTTCTACGTCAACTATATCAACTTCTACCGATATAGAACGCTTTATGAGATCAACTGCCAAGATTAATCTGCCTCCCCCTCTACGTTCTATAATTTTACCGCTCATCCCTTCTAAAGGACCTCTAACAACTACAACTTCTTCCCCTTCCTAAAATATGGATAGGGATCAAATTGCAAGTTTGTCTCAAGGAGCCTTTTAATCGACTCAATCTGTTCATGAGGCACGGGAATCGGATGCCCACTGACGCCAAGTATTCGTATTACACCTCGAGTATTTAAAATTTTCAATCTATTTTCTAGTGATGAATTGACGAACAAATAACCTGGGAAAAGAGGAGTATCAATATCTTTCTTTCTATCTTTCCAGCGGCTAACAACTTTCTTTATAGGCAAAAAAGTATCGATTTCTTGTCAGAAAGAGCTGCGTTTACCGATTTCTCATGTCTTACTATGGTATATATAGCGTACCAAGTCTGCTCATCAGTATCTAAATCTCTTTGCTCAACGGCAATCTCCATCATCCATCCGTCATATTTGTGTCATGAATTTTCTAGTTTATCTCTTCGATTTCTCTCTGGCCCCCTCCTAATACTTCATACGCCTCATTATTTTTCTGAGATCTATACAACCCTTCCTGACTAACTTTGTCGGGATATTGGGATTTCATTAACTCTAAGCACTGTTGTCTTATTTCCTCATCAGATGTATTCTGGGGAACCTTTAAGCATTTCATAATAGTTGTCCAACTCACCTTCATCATAGGTGGTTATGTAGCTAAGCACAGATTTAGTCTGTTCTATAATAAAATTCTCACTTACTTTTTTCTTCCGCGCCACCTTTTGAAGTATTTTATAATTAAGACTATTTTGGCCTCTAGATAAATCTTTTAAGACAAAGTAGTAAAATGTTCTGTCTTTAGAACATTTATCGACAAGCCTTTTGATATCCCGTGTGTCGACAAAGCTTGATATCATTGTTTCAAAGGCTTTTTTATCAAGACTTTTCATTTTCTTAACCATTTACCGAACCTATTAAACTGATATCTTCAAACCAGAACTCCCTTAATTTTAATATACTTTTTAGTATTTACAATATTATTGACCTCCTCACTCCCATATGGGGGTATAACGTCCGGGGGGAGAGTTAATACTACAGGTTCAACCCTTTATCTTATTATTTATCTACTCAATACATAAATAGGCAGAGCGGATCAAGACAAATTAGGTGAGGATTTGACAAAACCCAAAATACGGAAAAAATTAAGGAAAAATAAAAATCTCGGAGGATTAAAATTGGAACGAACACTATCTATTGTAAAGCCCGACGGAGTTGAAAAAAACGTGATTGGAGAAGTTATTTCACGATTCGAAAAGAGCGGACTAAATATTATCGCGCTTAAAAGGGTAAAACTTACTAAATCAGATGCAGAGGGTTTTTACACCGTACACAAAGAAAGACCGTTTTTCGGGTCCCTCACAGATTTTATGTCCAGGGGTCCTGTGGTTGTAATGGTTCTTGAAGGTGAGGACGCAATCTCTAAGGTAAGGGAGATTATGGGGGCAACAAATCCCCAAGAAGCCGCGGAGGGTACTATAAGGAAGGATTTTGCTTCAAATATTGAAGAAAACACCGTGCATGGCTCTGATTCCCCTGAATCAGCCGACTTTGAGATAAATTACTTCTTTAACGCGCTTGAGATTGGAGGTTAGTTAATAGTTATAATCTAAAAAATAATTACGGCCTTGGCCGGATTCATCTAACCGGGGCCGTTTTCTTTATTTACAGAAGTATTAAACACTGTCTTAAAATGCTTGATAAAGCTCTTAATCACATCTTGCATACTTACTTTAGAGCCAAGAGTTTTTTCCATTGAAGTCACCTGCGTATCTTTAATCCCGCAGGGAACAATCATTGAGAAGCCCTCAAGATCAGTACTCACGTTAAGTGCTGAACCATGCATTGTAATACCATTTTTTACTGATACGCCAATTGAAGCAATTTTTCGGCCGTTTGTCCACACTCCGGGATAACCTTCTCTTCTGGAAGAATCTATAGCGAATTCTGATAAGAGATTTATTATGACTTGCTCTAAAGAAGTTATATAAGCCTTTACGCCCAAATTAAACGCTCTAAGATTTATGATAGGGTATGCGACAAGTTGACCCGGCCCGTGGTAAGTAAGATCTCCTCCCCGCTCGGATTTACAAACTTCAATTCCTAACTTCTCTATTTGACTTATAGGTAGAACGAAGTTGTCATCACTGCCGAACCGCCCGTTTGTAATTACGGGATAGTGCTCGAGTAGAAATAAATATCCCCCGGTCTTAGGGATGGAGTGTTTTATCTTTTCATGAGCACCCTCTTGTATCTGAAGCCCGTCCTTATAGGGGATTTTATTTAGGTATTCCCAGAAGACTTGATTGTTTTGTGATCCGTCCATAGATTTGTTTATTGTAATAGATTTAAGAGGCTTTACCAAAGTTATCTTGCCTAAGCAGCACTACTTGAATATAATCCACACAATAACTTTTCTTTTCTATGACAGTTCTTAAGAACTTCAAAAATGAAACAAAAAACATCTAAAAAAGCAGGATTTGATGAATTCATAAAGGAAATTTCCTCAGGTGAAATAAGCCCCATATATATTTTCAAGGGGGATCAGATTCATCTTATTGATCAGGCACTTCAAGAGCTAAAGAATAGAGTGCTTGGAGAAGCGGATGACACGAATTATATCATTTTCCATGGAGACTCGGCATCGGCTGAAGAAATAACAGAAAGTGCGAGCACCATCCCAATGTTTTCCAACAAGAAGCTCGTAGTGGTTAAAAACGCCGAGAAACTTAATACAAAAGAGCTGACATCTCTTGAGCCCTATTTTGAATCGCCTTCTCCCTCGTCATGTGTCGTGATTATTTTTTCAGACGGTAAAGCGCCTAAGATTAAGAAGAAGCTCCCTACTTTTAATTTTACTCTGGAAAAAGGAACTACTGTATCGGCTGTTAAAGAAGACGCACAAAAACTTGGATGCGAGATAACCACAAGAGCTGCACAGACATTAATATCACTTGTAGGTGAAGACTTAAAGGAAATCCACAACGAACTTGTGAAACTATCGCTTTACCGCTCGGGAAGAAAGGATATAGATATAGAAGACATCGAAAATCATACTAGAAAAGCACAGTTTGGGGATGTGTTTGCACTAATTAACGCCATATCCAAACGAAACAAGAAAGAAGCCCTCAAAGTGCTTTTAGATCTCGAGGAGCAAGGGGAAGAACCGCTATCAGTGCTGAGCAGGATAACATGGCGGTTCAGATTAATATGGAAGGCAAAAGAGCTCACAGACAAAAAAACACCAAAGCCTGAGATACTAAAGGAGCTAAAAATGTCTCCCGGCGCTTTTTATTATCTAAGTGAGGACTTGAAAAAATATTCTTACGAGGATATTACCCGCATAATGGGACTTCTCTCGGAGTGTGATAAGAAATTGAAAATGAGCTACGTTCCGAGAAATTACCATCTAACGAAACTCGTTACGGAACTCTTGGGTAAAAGTAAATAATGATATTTATGGAATTGGTCTAAGCTTCAGTTGAAAGGGCAGACACTCTTTTAGAAAGCCTTGAAACTTTTCTTGAAGCAGTTTTTTTCTTCATAACGCCTTTAGAAGCTGCTTTACGAAGTTTAGTCTCAGTTTCCCTTAGTGCCTGTTGAGCCGCATTTACATCTTTACTCTCAAGCACAGATTCAAACTTTTTTAGCTGAGTTTTAAGGTCAGACTTAACTGCCGTGTTCCTTTCTCTTCTCTTAAGATTCTGTCGTTGTCTCTTGATTCCTGATTTAGATCTTTCGGCCATTAATTAATATTCCTCCGAGAAATAATTCGCTATAGTTTGCAGGGAATTAGGCGTTTGTCAAATGATAATAAGGATATAGTAAGGATGAGGGGATATAAATTAATATTATATCATTCTACAATTTTAACCGCTGAGATAAGAAACTCTTTATTCCCCCGAGCTCCGAGTATAGGCGAGGGGATTACTCCAATAACATCAAAGTTTAGCTCCTCTATAAATTTTGTAATCTTATTTACCACTTCTTCATGTTTATTCTCGTCTCGAACAATACCGCCCTTCCCCACCTCCCCTTTGCCAACCTCAAACTGAGGTTTTATAAGAGCAACCAGGATCCCTCCGGGGTTTAGAAATTGTATAGCTGATAGAATTATCTTGGTAAGGGAGATAAAAGACACATCTATAACAATAATATCCACAGGCTCGGGAATATCCTCTTGCTTCATATGCCGGGCGTTTACTTTTTCCATGTTTACTACCCGGCTGTCGTTTCTAAGCTTCCAGTCGAGCTGGCCGTACCCCACATCGACGGCATAAACTTTGGCTACGCCTCTATGTAATAGACAGTCCGTAAAACCCCCTGTTGAAGCACCTACATCTAGCGCTATTTTACCCCGGACATCAATTTCAAAATGTACAAGGGCTCCTTCAAGCTTAAGTCCGCCCCGGCTTACGTATTTTAGAGATGAATCTTTTACGGTGATATCTGAATCCGTTTTTATAAGAGTTCCAGACTTATCGACCTTCTGTCCGTCAACAAATACGACCCCTTCCATAATAAACGACTGTGCACGGGTCCTTGTGGGAGCAAGCCCCTTTTTTACCAAAAGGATATCAAGTCTTTGTTTTTTAGAGGCTTTCACGATTGTGTTAATACGTCGTCCCTATTATATTTAAAAATTTCTATCCGCTAGATAAAGAGCAATTTCCCTAAGTGGGGTTGCCTTATCATCAAAATCTTTAAGGGCCTTAAAGGCCTTTTTAGTAAGCTCTTGGGCTTTTCGCTTAGACCTTTTTAGTCCTACGAGCTCAGGATAGGTAGTTTTTTTATTTCTAGCATCTGCGCCAACTTCTTTCCCGATACCCTTTCCCCCTTCGATGTCCAGAATATCGTCCACAATCTGAAAAGCGAGTCCGAGAGCTTTTGCATATGTGA
>SMWY01000056.1 GCA_004356555.1 Candidatus Dadabacteria bacterium | reverse complement strand
GACTTAGAAAATGCGCTTGAGCACTGGAAAGATCTCAAGACCGACGAAGGGGCTAAATTTGATAAATCAATTACCTTTGACGCCGCAAAGATAGTACCGCAAGTAAGCTGGGGTACTAATCCCGGGATGGTTCTCGATGTAACAGGAAAGATTCCTAACCCAGAGGATATTGAAGACGAAAATACTAAAAAGGCTACAATTAGCGCACTGGAGTATATGGGACTTGTTGCCGGAACACCTATCGAAGATATAAAACTGGACCGGGTATTTATCGGGTCATGCACCAACTCAAGGATTGGAGATTTAACACTAGCCGCCAAAGTGGTAAAGGGCAAAAAAGTGGCCCCGACAGTAAGTGCAATGGTAGTACCTGGATCACAGATGATAAAATGGCAGGCCGAGAAGCTCGGTCTGGATAAAATATTTATGGACGCCGGGTTTGAGTGGAGGGAGTCAGGATGCAGTATGTGTTTAGGGATGAACCCCGATATACTTGAGCCTGGGGAAAGATGTGCCAGTACCTCAAATAGAAACTTTGAAGGACGCCAGGGCAAAGGTGGAAGAACGCACCTTGTAAGCCCAGCCATGGCAGCCGCTGCTGCAATTGAAGGACATTTTGTGGATGTTAGAGGCTGGGACTTAGAGAAAGAACTATAAAGAGGAAAACACAATGGAACCGTTAGAAAGAGTACATGGTATTGTAGCCCCACTAGACAGAATCAACGTGGACACCGACCAAATAATTCCAAAACAGTTTTTAAAACGAGTTGAAAGAACCGGTTTTGGAGAATTCTTATTTTTTGACTGGCGTTATTTAGAAGATGGAACACTGAACCCTGACTTTGAACTCAATCATGAGCACCATCAGAATGCTAAGATACTACTGACAAGCCACAACTTCGGGAGCGGAAGCTCAAGAGAACATGCCCCGTGGTCCTTAAGAGAATATGGATTTCAAGTAATCATCGCACCCTCATTCGCTGATATTTTTTATAACAACTGTTTTAAAAATGCAATACTCCCAATCGTCTTAGCGGAGGATAAGGTCAAAGAGCTTTTTAAAATTGTAGCCTCAAAGAAAGGTCATGAACTAACGGTAGATCTAAGATCTCAAACAATATCAGACGATGAAGGCTGGACTGTAAATTTTGATATAGATCCATACAAAAAGAAAAGCCTTTTGGAAGGCCTTGATGAGATAGGACATTCGCTAGAACACGAGGATAAGATTAGAATTTATGAAAAGAGACACTCTTCTGATATGAAATGGGCACTGCCAAGTGAGACTTTATAAGCTAGCTATAGGGCACCTAATCACTTAATACTCGATAAGAAAGTAAGTGTTATAGTTATAAGCAGACTGAGAGTTATTAATGTTGTAAGCGGAAAATAAAAAGAAAAGTTTTCTCGTTTTAAGTAAATATCCCCCAGGCAACTTACCTAAGTGCGGAATCTTCGGAAAAAACTGAACTATTATTCCCACCATATAAGTGAAATCCCTATATAGATTATTATTTCCCCTAATTTCTCTAACTCCATCGAAATACAATCAGAACTCATATTAAGCCAAATTATAAAAGAACTGCGTAAAACCTCAATGATACCGTATTATTACGCGTAAAAATTCTAAAATCTATGGTATACTTATTCAAGTGGCACAAATCTTGTATATAGTTTAGGTTATATTATAATTTAGATTAGTATCGGGTCTCGAATTAAACATTGGGTAATAGCAATTATGAGTATAAATTTAAGCCAAACTACTTCGCAAAGACTAATATTACAACAACGGTTGGTATTAACTCAAGAGCTGCAGCTATTCCTAAAGCTAATTCAAATGACCACACTTGAATTAAAAGATTATTTGGAAGAGCAGCTCATCGAAAATCCTACCTTAGAAGAATCACAAGACCAGACTGAGAAGAACGAAGATAGCTCAAATGAAGAGATTGATTTTAACAATATGGGCAATGACCGCCTGTTTAGAGATCAAAACAATGATATTCCACATTATTCATCAAGAGAATTCTTTGATGATAGCCAAGAGGATACTACCTGGGAAAACAGGATAAGCTCAGCGGAATCGCTCATAGATCACCTTAGATGGCAGCTTAAATTATCAGCTCTCACAGCTCAAGAAAAGGAAATAGCCTCAATCATAATAGGCAACACCAATGAAGACGGTTATTTAGAGATGGATATTGAGGAGATTGCGCTTATATACCTCAAGCAATCCGCGAATCAAACTAATGGAATATCTGAAAACATAACTAATGAAAAAAGTTGCAATACCGAAAAGGCGTCCCAGGATTCAGATAAAAAATATATCGCTATAATTAAAGAAGTTTTACATAAGATTCAGTCATCTTTTGATCCCACAGGGGTTTGTTCGAGAAATTTAAGGGAATGTCTCAAGATTCAGGCGCTTGATTTGGGTTATCCTGAAGACGGACTTGTCCTGGAATTGATCGATAAATATTTGGAAGAGCTCAATGAAAATGATTTGAGCAATATTGAGGATATTATTCAAGATTCCGCACAACAGATTCAAGAGGCAATGTCAGTTATTTCTTCCTTAGAACCAAGACCTGGGAGACCATTCTTTGCTAAAGATTCTGAAAAATATATAGTTCCTGATTTCTATGTCTATAAGGTAGGGAATGAATTGCAGATACAGTTAAACCGTGATTTCCCCAAGGTTAGAATAAGCAATTATTACAAAAACCTTATAAAAAAAGAAAAAAGTCTTCCGCCCGATGCAAAGAAATTCATAAAAGAAAAACTTGAAGCAGCTCATAGAATAATGAAATGTCTCGATGAAAGAGAGGCCACAGTAAAAAAAATCATATCGAAAATCGTTGATGTCCAGCGTGATTTTTTTGAGCATGGGAAAAAGTATATTAAGCCACTAATATTAAAAGATGTAGCTCAGTCAGTAGGAGTTCATGAATCTACTGTAAGCCGAATTACCAGCAGACGATATATCCAAACACCTCAGGGCACAATTGAGCTTAAATCATTATTCTCACGTAGAATTGAATCATCAAATGGAAAAGATGTTTCTTTTGAGAAAGTAAAGTCGATTATGAAAAATATTATAGACGGTGAATTACCCCTAAGCCCATACTCTGACGAGGATATTTCTAAAATATTTGAAAGAAGAAAAATAAAAGTTGCAAGAAGAACTGTTGCAAAATACAGGAAAATACTTAAAATACCCTCTTCTTCAACCAGATCTCGTCAATATAAGGAAAATTCAAAATGAAAGTAACTGTAACTACTAGACACATCAACAATACAATGAATTCTGAAAAAATTAAATCATATGCTCTAAAGAAAACTAAGAGGATCGAAAGGTATGTAAAGTCAGAGAGGGACCCCTCAGAATTAAGGTTCATTTTATCATCAGAGAAATTCAGGGATACTGCTGAGATCTCTGTGAGTTGTGGAAACATAAAAGCCACTAGCTCAGTTGAAACTAATGACATGTACACTGCGATAGACAATGCTGTAAGCACTATAGTAAAGCAGCTAAAAAAGCAGATAGAAAAGAAAACTAAAGAAAGAAGAAGAACAGGTGCCAAATCCAAAGAAGACGTTATTCAAACCTGGCTCCCTGTAAAATCTGAGAGTAACGAATTAGAAGATATAAAAGTTCATAAATTGCCTTCAAAACCAATGTCCGTAGAAGAAGCTTCACTTCAACTTAAGGTTTCGGATGCAAATTTTGTAGCATTTAGGAACAGTGAGAATGGTTTAATGAATGTCATCTATTTAAGCCGACGAGGTCAAAAAATCTTGATTGAGCCCTAAGTATTAACAAAAATAGTATAAAAAATATACAATGAAAATTGCCGAAATACTTGAACTAAACACAGTAGTTCCACACCTCCGTTCCACCAGCAAAGTAGACGTTATTAAAGAACTTGCAGACAACATATCATCAGTTTATCCAAATATTAATACTGAAAGATTAGTTGAAGTTCTAATTGAACGTGAGAATCTCTGTAGTACTGCTGTTGATTCGGGAGTAGCAATCCCACATGCGAAGCTAAGCGGTATTACAGATATGATTGTAGGTTTCGGAAGGAGTATTGAGGGAATTGAATATGAATCTCTTGACAAAAAAGCAACACACTTTTTTATTACTCTAATCGCCCCAGAAGATTCTGCCGGTTCCCATATTCAGATACTGGCAAGAATATCCAAGGTCTTTAAAAACCCAGAACTGAGGGCCAAATTAATGAGGTCCGAATCTGAGGAGGATATATACGAGGCAATAACATTAGAAGATGAGAAGTATGGATAGTGTTAACAACCTAGAAGTTGCTAAGCTAGCCAGGACCTGGGGAAAAGAACTCCAAATAGAACTAATAGCAGGTCTTGGTGGTCTTAAACGTAAAATTATTATTAATACAGTACGAAAGCCAGGACCAGAATTAATAGATCCTAAGATAAAGCATATGCCAGGTGCAATACACTTACTTAGTAGGACGGGTATTTCTGACTTCAACAAACTCACGGATTCAAAAAAACAAAAAATTTTAAGGGCTCTTTTTTCTCTAGACATTCCATGCTTGATCGCTCAAAGGGGGCTTTTACCTAGCAAAAACTTAAGAGATAAATGTGAAAAAAGAAAAGTACCACTTTTTACAACTAAACTCCCTGAACAAAAGCTAATAAGTCTTCTTAACAAAATACTGCAGTACCAAATTATTCCCTTTACTACGACGCATGGAGTCCTCATGGAGATACTGGAACTGGGAGTTTTGATACTTGGGAAAAGCGGTATTGGGAAAAGTGAAAACGCACTTGACTTAATAAATAGGGGTTCTAAACTCATTTCAGACGATGTGGTAGAAATAAGAAAATCAGTTTCCGGCGAGCTATTTGGAAATGGTCCTGAAAGAATAAAGCACCTAATGGAAATAAGGGGTGTTGGTATTATTAACATCAAAGACTTATTCGGTAGAGCCTCTGTAATGGACACAAAGAGGATAAACATGGTGATTGAGCTTGCTCAATGGGATTTGGATACTGAATATGACAGACTAGGAATAGATAAGAATACATACAATATAATGGGGGTGGAGTTACCATATCTATTAATTCCTGTAAGATCGGGCAGAAATACTGCAACTATAATCGAAGTTGCCGCACGGAACCAACTGTTAAAATTAAGAGGGGCCCATAGCACAGAAAAAATTCTAGAGTAAATAATCACTATCATGCTAACCAAAGGTATTAAATGACAAACCTAGTTTTCATAAGCGGGCTTTCAGGTTCGGGAAAGAGTACGGCTGTAAACGTCCTTGAAGACTTGGGTTATTATTGCGTAGATAATATCCCTCCGATCCTGCTCCCAACATTCATAGAACTTTGCGAGAACTCAGAAAAAAGGATAAGTAAAGTAGCATTAGTTATTGACATCCGCGAAGGAGTATTTTTTGACCATGCTCCCGGGGTAATAAAAGAATTTAAAAAAAAGGGCTATCCTGTCGATATAATATTCTTAGAATCATCTGATACAACTCTTGTGAATAGGTACAAGGAAACACGCAGGAAACATCCTCTATCATCCTACGGAAATATTTTAGAGGGGATATCGAAAGAAAGAAAAATGCTTGAAGAACTTAAAGAGCTTTCTAATTACACGATTGATACGTCGGATCTGAACGTTCATCAATTAAAAGATATTATTAGAAAGAAATTTGATGTATCGAGTACGCAGAATCTTTTGATAAACATTATATCTTTTGGCTTTAAACATGGCATACCTTACGATGCGGATATGATCTTTGACGTTAGGTTCCTTCCTAATCCATATTTTGTTGAAAGTTTGAAACATTTAAATGGACAGGATAGTGAGGTCTTAAACTTTATGTTAAGCAATGAAGAATCCATAAAATTTATAGAGAAGCTTACTGAATTTCTAGAATTTCTAATTCCAAATTACGAAAAGGAAGGAAAATCTTATCTGACTATCGCAATAGGTTGTACTGGCGGCAAACACCGATCTGTAGTAATTGTAAATAAAGTAGCAGAGCATTTTAATTATCTGTCACCAATAACGAGGCATAGGGATATATCTAAAAATTAAGGAGAAATAAATGGTTGGGATAGTCGTAGTAACACATGGTGCATTAGCTAAAGAACTTATTTCTGTTGTAAATTTTGTCCTATCCTCAAAACCATCTGTAAAAATTAGCGGGGTATGCCTAGATCCCGATAAGGAGTTTGAATCTTTTAAGCAAGATATTAAAAACGCGATTAAAAAAGTTAGGGGGAAGGACTGCATTTTACTTGTTACCGATATGTTTGGGGGGACACCTTCAAATATTAGCCTAACTTTCCTTGAAGAAAATAAGGTTGAAGTAATATCGGGAGTTAATCTTCCAATGCTGTTAAAACTTGCTACTCTTTCTGAGAATGTAACCTTGGAGGAAGCAGTAAAAATAGCTGAATCGGCTGGCAAGGATAATATTATTGTAGCTAGCAAGCTACTTCACAATAGAAACTCATAGGAATCTTTTAGCCAACAATACATTTAAAAAATATATTGATTGAGTATACTATCATTTTCTTACAAGACTCAAATCGAGAATGAAATACCAAAAAAGGGCGAAAAAATGAAGCAGGAAAGCATAGACAAGATCATAAATGCATGGAAAAGTCACTTACTTACAGGTGAATTAGAAGATTATCAACTGGAAATTGATGAGAAAGTGCCAATTAAATTTGCTGCGATAGCTTTGCATTTAGACTCAAGAACTGTGAAAGCTGCAGGTAAAAAGGAAGAATACTACGAAGGTTACAAAGACGCTGCGGTTGGGGTTTTAAATATACTTCAAATTGAAATTTTTCAGGATGATCAATTAAAAGTCATATCGCTCTTGTATAAAGAGTTAGATGATGATAAACAGGAAGAATTAAAACAACATATATGGGGTTGACAAATTACTGTAATCAAACCCACCTAAATCATTAATATTTCTGTAAGATAATCCATTCCCTATTATAAAAGAATATGAGACTCTTAGATTTATTTAACGGCTTCCTTATAGATATGGACGGTGTAGTCTACTTGGGCGAAATTCCAATTGAGGGCTCACCTGATACTATAATGCATCTTAAAAACAACAGGAAAAGTGTATTATTCCTGACTAATGACCCAAGAAAATCTTCTTCCGAATATGCGGATAAGCTTAGAAATATAGGCATAGAAGCTAATTCTCAGGACGTAATCACTTCGGCAATGGCTATAGCCCATCATATAAGTGGAAAATATAACAAGCTTGCGGATATGACAGCCTATGCGATTGGAAGCAATGCACTCAAAAAGCTAATTAAAGAAACAGGCCTCAAAATAGTTGTTGGTGAGGAAGCTAAAAAGGCCGATTTTGTCATTTTAGGAGGTCATCCCGACTTCCACTATAATGAAATGAAACTTGCCACTTTGGCTATCAGGAATGGCGCCCATTTCTACGCAACTAACCGCGATCCCGCTTATCCTTCGGATGAGGGTCATGTTCCCGCAACCGGTGCTATGCTTGCGTCCATTGAAGTTGCTTCTGGAAAAGAAGCTATTGTGGCCGGAAAGCCTGAAAATATTATATTTGATGTTGCTCTAGTAGAACACGGGTTAGAAGATAGGGAAGGGCTAGTAATGATAGGAGACCGACTCGATACTGATATTCTGGGCGGCAATAATGCCGGAATGTCTACTATTCTCGTACTCTCAGGATCAACAAAAAAAGAAGACCTCAGAGATTCCGAGATCAAGCCTGATTACGTTATTAATGATCTAAGAGATCTTTTAAAAGATATTCCTACAAAATAAAAGAAATACTCTTCACAACCGCTACCAGACGTATTTATTTCATAACTACTCATCAATTTCTTTTGTACTAACAGCGTCATAAAGTTTATCTGGTAAACTATTAATAATAGATTTTTATATTTCTTCTATAAAGCTGCACTGAGAGTAACAACTAATTACCTGCAGTAAATAATAAAGAGCTATTAAGAAGTTCCTATATTATGATAAATAAAAGTATAGCTGCACATTTTCCAATGACTTCAAATAGCAAAGGCATCTTGTTGATGGTTTTTGGTGGATTTGCGTTCGCTACAATGGGTGCTCTTACGCACGAGCTTGGCAAACATTGCGACTGGCTGCTCATAGCATTTTTTAGAATGCTTATTTCTTTTATAATAACCTTCGGGCTAGCACTGAGAGCAGGAATTAATCCATTTGTATTTAATAATTCGACTCTATGGCTTAGAAGTTTAGTTGGAAGCTCTGCGATGCTTGCAACTTTTTATGCCCTTACGCAATTACCTATATCCGAGGTCGCTGTAATCACAGAAACAAGACCTATATGGGTAGCAATAGTAGCAGGCTACATATTGGGGGAGACATCTAGTAAAAAAATATGGCTTTCAATAATATTTGGCATGATAGGTGTAATTCTTGTAGAACACCCAAGGATTCTGGAGCTGAACTTTGCGGGACTTTTAGCTGTCTACGCGGCGTTTGGTGGAGCAGTGGTGATGATCTGCTTAAGAAAACTAAAAAATTTAGATCCCAGGACAATAGTGATCCACTTTTCGGGAACAGCAACAATTATTACTTTGATTACATTACTTTCCGTCCGTGGCGAGGTTGATCTATCTGTTTTTGATAGTACAACAATAATCTTAATGCTGCTTGGAGTAGGTGTATTTGGAACAATAGGACAGCTTGCAATGACAAAAGCATTTTCAATCGGTGAGGCACCTAGCGTGGCTTCTGCGGGCTTTATAAAAGTCGGTTTTTCAGCAGGCTATGATTTACTAATCTGGAACTATATATTTAATATACCTACAATAATAGGAATGATATTAATAATAGCCTCAACAGGGTGGTTATTTAGCAGAAAGAAGAATTCTACTATCGAAAGTCAAAACCTTGACCATGATCTTAAAAACAAGGGATTGATAATTGAAAAGTAACTATGTGTTAGAAGCAATATATTATTCGAAGGACTTCCAAACTAACTTCCCTTTTTTGTCTATATAACCCCACTTACCACCACCCAATTCCACAATAGCAAGCCCGCCTGAGAAACTCACCGCGTTTTCAAATTGAGGCTCAATTACTATTTCTCCCTTCTTGTTAACAAACCCCCATTTATTGCCTATCCTAAAAGTCGCAATACCATCTGAGAAATCTCCTACCTGGTCAAACTCAGGTTGGACTATAAGAAGTCCGCTCCTATTAATAAACCCAAATTCCCCGCCTCTGGATACTGCGGCCGCCCCTTCACTAAAGTGCCTTGCGCTTTCGAAATCGGTTTTAAGTATAACCTCTCCATATTTGTCTATATAAACATATCTGCCGTCCTTTAAAACACACGCAACCCCCTCCGAATAACCCTCTGCGTAGTCAAAGACAGGTCTTATATAGACCTTTCCATCTTTTTTGACATACCCCCCTTTTCCATCAACTAGTACGAGCGCTAGCCCATCAGAAAAGCCAAATGCTTTTTCATATTGCGGCTCTATTACAGTCTCTCCCTCTTTATTGATATATCCCCACATGCCGTTGTATTTAACACTTGCGAGGCCCTCTGAGAATGGGATTACCTTCTCAAATTTTGGTTCAATCACCATTTCCCCCACATGGTTGATATAGCCGTATGCGCCGTCCACTTTCACATGTGCTAGCCCTTCAGAGAATTTATGAGCTTCCTCATATTCAGGCGTAATTACCAATATATCCCACTCGTTTATATATCCCCATTTACCGTCTTTTTTAATCAGCGCCCTCCCCTCTGAAAAATCCACAGCGCCTTGATATTTAAGCGGGATAACTGTATCGCCTTTTTTATCTATAAAGCCCCAGCTCTCACCCCTTTCAACCGGGAAAAGCTGCCCCTTTTCTGACTTGGCAATATCCGAAGGAGATGGACCTGCGCATGATAAGAAAAAAAGAAAAAATAAAACAAACAGAACTTCAACAAATTTCAACTCAATCTCCCTTTTAGCATTTAATAGAGAACCCGCCTCACCATCTGATGAAGAAATAATCTTAATCAAAATAACAATATTTTAAAGAGGATTGCGAATGTTAAGGTTAATAAATACGTTTTTTCTGACCAATTATTATTAAGTTTAGTCAACCACATATAAAAAAGGACCCAGAAAGACAAAACAAGCCTTGCCTGAGTCCTGATATGATATTCTGGTATTTTCTAAATTAAGTTTCAAGAACAACCTTTATGGCGTTATCAATTCTCTGATCCATTAATTCATAACCCCTTGGGCACTCATCTAATGGAAGTCTATGAGAAATAACATGCGTAGGGTCTAATTTCCCCTCTTCAACATGTGACATAAGCTTTGGAATATATTTCCTGGAAGGTGTTACTCCGCCTTTTAAATTGAGATTCCTCAGGAAAAAGTCTGTCATGTTAAGCGGAAATGGTTCCCAGAAGAGCCCCGTTATTGATATAGTGCCCCCAGGGCGAGACATATCCAGAGATGATTGTAAAGAGTCAGTATTACCCACGCACTCGATTACAACGTTAGCCCCGTGTCCATCACTTAAATTCTTGACAATATCATTCGGATCTTCGTTCTTTGAATTTATTACTGTTGTAGCTCCGTATTTCTTAGCTATATCGAGCCGATAATCATGATGACCAATTGTTATTACATGCGCGGGATCAAAGAGTGTGGCCGCATAAGTAGCAAACAATCCTACAGCCCCATCTCCATAGATTACGACTACATCCCCAGGCTCTATATTCCCATTCTGAGCCCCATGATAGCCTGTACAGATATTATCACCCAGAAAAAGAGTCTTCTCATCTTGGCTATCATCTGAAAGACTTTCAGGAGGCTTTACTAAAGTGCCCTCCGCATGTGCAACCTTTATGTATTCTGCCTGACAGCCTGGTTGCCCTCCGAGCAGGTCTCCAAAACCAAAACACCCGCCATGCATGCAGGAAGTGTAAAGACCCTTTTGGCAGTAATAACAATCTCCGCAGCTTACCCAAAACGGACCGATCACTTTATCACCCTTTTTGAGCTTAGTAACTTCGCTTCCGACTTCTTCAATACGGCCTACAAATTCGTGTCCCACAGTATCACCTTCATTTAGTGGAAAGTGGCCTCTATAAATATGGAGATCCGAGCCGCATATTGCACCCTTTGTGACTTTTACAATGACATCTGTAGGATTCTCAATCACAGGATCCGGAACTTCTTCAACCCTTACATCTTTTAATCCATAGTAAACAGTAGCTCTCATATTTATCTCCTAATAAACATATTTATTTGTAGGGAATATTTTACATCATAACTATAGCCAATTTCAATTCGGATTGTTTGTATTATTTTGATAGCAATTTACAAAATGGTAGTATTTTATCTACTTAGTCTGCACTAATTTAAGATATCACGATGGGGAGGAAAATTAATGAGAAAAGTTAAGGAACTAAAACACACTCAGGTTTACAGAATTTGTGATTTGCGCTCTCTTAAATTCAAAACAACAGAAGATTTAACTCCCTGCAAAGATTATATAGGACAAAAAAGAGCGGTTGAGGCAATTAATTTTGGTTTGGGAATGGAGTTCAAGGGATACAATTTATATCTTTCGGGCCCTCCTGGAGTAGGAAAGACTACAACCATTAAAACTATTCTTTCATCAGTAGCCAAGGATAAACCATCCCCACCAGACTGGTGCTATGTTTTCAACTTTCAAGACCCAAATGAGCCAAATGTGATTGAGCTTCCAAAAGGTAAGGGAAAAGAATTTAGAAGTGTTATGGAAGATTTCCTCCAGGATTTCAAGATGGATATCCCAAGAGCCTTTGAGAGTAAGGAGTTTGAAGAGCAAAAACAAAACATGATGAACGAATTTCAGAGAGAAAAAAATAATCTCTTTGAGGAACTGCAAAAAAAGGCTGCTGATAGTGAGATGCAGGTGCAGTTCTCGCCAACCGGCATAATTACAATCCCTCTTGTTGAGGGTAAAGCAATATCCCAAGAAAATTATAACTCTTTAGATGAGAAAACAAGAGAGAAAATAAAAGCGAAAAAAGAGAAGATCGATATTGAAGTTGCCGAATCCTTAAAGATCGCTCGAAAACTTGAGAAAGAAGCCGGAGAAAAAGTTAAAGAACTTGAGAAAAAAGTTGCGCTGTTTTCAGTACGAGATCTAATTGAAAACATAAGAGAAAAATATAAGGCATACCCACAAGTTATTGACTATTTTGATCAGATTCAAAAACATATTTTGGGAAATATAGACAACTTTCTCCCTGCTAAAGGAGCACCGGCGGGAGCTCAAATGCCTTTTAGAATGCCGCAGCAAGAACCGACATTCACAGAATACAAAGTGAATGTCTTCACAGACAACTCAAATACCAAGGGGGCACCTGTAATTTATGAGACACATCCCACCTATACTAATTTATTCGGTTCCATTGAGAAAGAAGCCAGGTTCGGAGCACTGGTAACAGATTTCACGATGATACGCGCGGGCTCGCTCGCAAAGGCAAACGGAGGCTATCTTGTTCTAGATGCACTTGATTTATTTCAATACCCTTTCGTATGGGACTCACTAAAGAAAGCCCTTGAAAATGAAGAATTAAGGATAGAGGACTTATACCAGCAATACGGGTTCTCAGGCACGGTCGGGATCAAACCTGGGCCTGTAAAATTAGACGTTAAGGTAATAATAGCGGGCAACTCACACCTATATCACATGCTTTATACATACGATGAAGATTTCAGGAAATTATTTAAAGTAAAGGCTGATTTTGATTACGTGGTAGAAAGAAATGATATGACATTGTCACAATACTCCTGCTTTATAAAATCTGTTTGTGACAGGGATGGTATTAATAAATTTGATAGAAGCGGTGTGGAAACCGTAATTGAATATTCATCAAGGCTTTCAGGGGATCAAAACAAACTATCTGTTCAGTTTGGGTCAATTACTAAAATTTTAAAAGAGGCGGATTACTGGGCCAAGGTCGACAACAACAGTAAATCTATAACGAGACATTATGTAGAAAAAGCTATAGAGGAAAAGATATATAGATCAAACATGATCGAACAGAAAATTCAGGAAATGATAGCTAAGGGGACTATTCTCGTAGATACAGAGGGAATGGTGGTAGGGCAAATAAACGGGCTGGCAGTTTATAACAGTGGGGACCATGCATTTGGAAGACCTTCCCGGATAACATGTGAAACATACATGGGCACTGAGGGCGTAATAAACATAGATAGGAGAGCGAGGCTAAGCGGGAACATTCATGATAAGGGAGTGTTAATTCTAAGTGGTTATTTAGGAACTAAATATGCCCAGAAAAAACCTCTAAGCCTATCCGCAAGCATAGGATTTGAGCAAAGTTACGAAATAATTGATGGTGACAGCGCGTCAACTGCTGAATTAGTAGTTCTTTTATCGAGCTTATCGGGAATACCTATAAAGCAGAGCTTTGCAATTACTGGCTCGGTAAATCAAAAAGGACAAATTCAGCCAATTGGTGGAGTAAATGAAAAAGTTGAAGGATTTTTTGAAGTGTGCAAGGCAAAGGGGATTACCGGAGAGCAGGGAGTTATAATTCCATATCAAAACGTTAAAAACCTGATGTTAAAAAAAGAAGTTGTTCAAGCTATTAAGGATAAAAAATTTCATATCTACCCCGCGGAATCTGTCAATCAGGTGATTGAGTTACTAACCGGAAAAGAAGCTGGCAGCAGAGGATCTACCGGGAAATTCAAAACAGGTACTGTCAACTACCTGGTAGACAAAAAGCTTAGAGAGTTCGCAGAGGATTACCGCAAATTCGGAAGGCAAAATACCAATAATAAAAAAAGAACTGGGTCAGATTAGAAATTATTGGTCACTATCTTGAAGGTAAAGTTTTTCGCTTCTTATTATAGCCGAACAACTCTATAAAATTGCCGAATACCGAGTTGCTGAGTTCGTTAAGGCGACTAATAAAATCCGGGGTCTCGACTCTAATTTGCTCCGAATCAATCTTACCGTTTAAATCCTCGATCTCTTTCTTGTTTTCAGGCACTCGGAGCCAACGCTCTATCATAGGCGTATCAACTTCAAGATGAAACTGGAAACCATATACATACTCTCCATATCTAAACGCTTGGTTTTTACAAAGAGGAGAAAAAGCAAGGAGAGTAGCTCCTTCAGGCAGCTCAAATGTGTAGCCATGCCACTGAAAGATTCTTTCTACATGCTTAAAATTTGAGATCAGAGGATCGTTTTTTCCCTCTTCTGTAGGAGAAAGGTCATACCATCCTATTTCCTTTTCAGGATTTTTTCTAACCTTAGCTCCAAGGGCTTTTGCCAATAGTTGTGATCCAAGACATATAGCTAGGATTGGGAACTCTTTTTCTACCGCCCTTTTGATAAGATTCATTTCAGTCTGCAAATTAGGGTACTTATCAACTTCATCAACATTCATAGGCCCACCCAAAACAATCAACCCATCATAACCCTCTAATTCAGGCTCGGCATCCGGATGACGTTCGAAATTAACATATTTGATCCTGAATCCGGCATCCCTTAATAGCGGATCCAGAGTACCTAAAATTTCATGTGCAACATGTTGAAGAACTAACAACCTCGGCATTGTCTTGATGCACCCCTATTTCATATTATGAGTTTAAATAAAGAGAGAGTAGATTTTACCTTGTTATTACAGTTAATAGAATAATACTAAAGTTTTATTTTCCCGGTAAGTATATCTTTAAACATGACCCAGTCACCCATTAAACTGTACAATGGGTAAGTAAATGTTGCAGGCTTGTTCTTTTCTACAAAATAATGTCCTATCCAGGCAAATCCGTAACCCAGTATAGGCACTAGGATAAGAGCTATCCATGTTTGGGTAATAATTACGAATAAAACTACTATTATTGTTAATAAGGATCCAAAGAAATGGAGCCTCCGGTTTACAGGATTCCCATGTTCTGAAAGATAATACGGATAAAATTCAGAAAAGCTTTTAAATTTCTTTTCTCCTTCTCCCATAATTTATCCATTCCTTTTGAGGAACAATATATTTTAAGAAAGTTTATCTGAAATCAACAAGTTAAAAAAGAGGATATATCAAATGAAAATTAGAGACGGCTTCCAAAGACCGTCCCTATTAATAATCTGAATTTTCTTTAGGAATAAGAAAAGAAGGGAAAAAGAGAGTTAATTACTCTCCCTTAAGATATCTAACGACATCTGCCTGGATTGATTCATCCACTAATTCTCTCCATTCATCGTTACCTTCAGTAACTGAAGCTCTGATCTTAGTAGCGGAAACCCAACCAATATTTTCAGGCGGGGAGAACTCATTCATTTCATAACCGACACCTCTTCCCCAATTAACGGACTCAATATCAGGAATTATCATTACCACAACATCATCACCTTTGCTCTCATGATATTTCTTAATCATGTCAACTGTCTGCTCAGTTGTAAATGGGTTTTTGTCATCCGGCGGTATATCTCTAACCATAATTAAGCATGGAACACCATTGTCCAATTTCTGTTTTATCAAACTCACATGTCCAATGTGATAAGGTTGATACCTGCCTATAAAGATAGCCCTTTTACCGTTATCAGGCTTTATATCAGGATGTCCATAATTTGTAAATGTCCATTCACTCATAAGAAGTCTCCTTTCATTATAATTTCTGATTACATTTAATGGATAAAATAGGATGTGATTAAAAAGGCGTAAAGCACTGCGCTATCAATCATCCAACTTAAACGAAGCTGTGATTATACCAGTCTGTACTTATTTTTCAATTTAGATCAATCTGACTTTATTATTCTAAAATTAAAGACCCCAGTTACCCAATATGGTTTTCTTTCCTAATGAACTTTCTAGCATCCTGAGAAACTCCTCCCTCTCTAATTCCCTACCTCCCAAGCCTTTCATATGGTCGTTTGGTACTTGAGAGTCAATAAAGTCAAAATCCCATGAACGTAGTTTCTCCACAAGATGATACAATGCAACCTTTGAGGCGTTGTTCATTTCAAAAAACATGGACTCTCCGAAAAAGACACCTCCCAGAGAAACCCCGTACAACCCTCCTACTAACTTCCCGCCGTGAAATGTTTCAACTGAGTGCGCATACCCTTCTTCATGCAAATTGACATAAGCTTTGACCATATCATCCGTAATCCATGTTCCATCCTGCCCCCTCCGATCATTCTGAGCGCATCGTGTAAGAACATAGTGAAATGAAGTATCGAATCTGACCTCAAAGATATTTGATCGAATGATTTTTTTTAATTTGCTTGAAACATATAAATCATCCAGGAATAAAACCAGTCTAGGATTCGGAGAGAACCACATTATTGGATCACCTTCTGAGTACCATGGGAAAATGCCATTTTTGTAAGCTAAAAGCAATCTGTCCACACTAAGATCGCCGCCAACTGCAAGTAGACCGTTAGGCTCCGCACACATCGGATGCGGAAATACTAAAGTATCATCTAGTAAATGGACTGTCATTTGCCTGGGAATTTCTTGTTATATATATCATAAAAATACTTGATTTACATATCTGTATGCCCCAATGATTTCTCTGGAGCAATCTAAAGAGAGAAGAAGCGGCCCCAGAAATACCTCCACAACCGCCAAAAGAGGAACAGCTCGTAGCAGAAATCAGGGACCTTCTAAGACAGAAGTAATAGCAGGATTAATAGAATGTATATTTAATCCCCAGAGGGCTCCTCAGATGATTCGGACTCAGCCTTTTCTTTTTTCTTGCCGGAGTCAAGAGGTTTAACTAGAGTTACGGGGATATTTAAAGTCTGTTTAATAATTCCTAATAATCCGGCTCCTATTGTATGAGGAGACAGTTCTTCTATTTTAGGGTCTGAGATATCCCCTGTTACCTTAATAGGTATAGAAACGAAATCTTTACCTAAAACAGTTTTAAGCAATGGTATCTTTTCTATCACGGAATCCACCGCCATGACTGGAATTATTAAGATCTTAAGGTCGAGTTTTTGATTTACCAAGTCTATAGATCCTTCACATACAATTTTAAGTGAAGGGCCATCCATAGCGGCTTCCTTAATGATTAACTGGCCGTCATTTATCTCCGCGGTCACAGTTATAAAGCTATAGGGAAAACCCTCATCTTCATAATCAATGCTGTTTCCCCTAAAAATCTCACCAAAATTAAGCGCCGAGAAAAATCTTGCCAGTCCTCCATATTTGGTAACCCTTCCTTTAGTTGATGTTAGCTTCAACTCTCCCTCAAGAGAATTCATAACATTCACAATGTCCCCATCAGAACTTATATTACCATCAAAGTTAAATTCTCCAGTGATAATACCGGCTGTATCGAATAAGCATTTAATTGCGTTAGCTAAATCCTCTTCTTCTGTGAAAGGTTTAAACTCTAGCTTTAACAATGAGGAAGAGAGCTCAATTAGACCAGGAGTTGAAATACCGCATAGACTCGCCTCGTTAACATCTATATCGACCACCCCTTCCAGTATTGAAACTTTGGCATTTAAGGTATCCCAGTCAAAACCCTTAAAGCTAAAATTATCCGATTTCACATTAATCTTTCCGCTAAACGTACTTCCATCATTTTTTTGTTGACTATCCTTGCTCAGATCTGTCACTTCAATAGTTTCTAGATCCTCATTTTCATCAACATCTACCCATTCAAAGGATTCAGCACTAATATTCATAATCAATTCTATTTCTTTACTTGTACCAGAAATATTAGAATCTCTTTGAGCATCAGGAGCCTTGGATAATGCATCGACCTTTTTTTTTACTATCAGGTTGGAATCGGTGATTGAAATTGGGCTATTAAAATTTATCTGCTCAGGGACACTAAAGTAATCTGAAAAAAGTTTTGCCGCGTCAGGAAGCATATCACCATAAAAATCCATACGAAATCTCAAACTATCTTTAAAATAATCATTTAATACCACCCCGACACTCATTACACTCTCCTTGATTTCAACACTTGCATCAGACAATGTCATATCTTGAGAGGAGGATTTAATTTCTGCCTTTGAAATGATCATCTCACTTCCAAACCCGTCTAAATTCAAATTGATGCTATTAATATTGCCAAGGGCACTTATTTCCCACTCGCGGGACTGAGATACCGGACCCGTAAAATCAATTGTAGAGAAAAAGGCCGACCCCGACATAGATTCAATATGTCTTAAATGCGGTCTTATAATTTCAAACGAGGAAAGCAAAGGAAATATTATGCTTAAGTCAACCTCTGTATCTTTTAAGCTAAGATTTAGGAATTTGTCCTCTTTCCAATGGAATGATCCCGTAGTGTGAGGGGAAGAAAATTTGCCGATATCAATATCCAGTCCCTCAAATTCTATCGATTTATCCGAGAAATCAAACTTGTTGCCTTGAATATGCACAGGTTCAGGCGCCCTTTTGTAATCACCTGTTATATTTAACTCCGAAACATAGACACTAGTTTGAGGCGACTTTTTATTGTCTCCGATTTTTAACTGACCAGTTGCTTTGCCCTTTAAATTGCTAATAAGTTGAAGCTCATATAAAAGCCCCTCATCATCAATAAACTTTTTCAATATTGAAGGAATCTCGGCAGCATCCGAATCAACTGTAATATCCAAATACAAAGGACCTATTGGACCCTCTATACCAATCACAAAGGTACCGTCATAACCTAGAGAGTTGCCTAATTTTGCTTTGAGATTTGTTCCCTCAAGTTTGCCGTCAGCTATGACCGCATCCCCGGATACATCTACTAAATCAAAATCACCTATAGGAACAAATACCTTTCCGTCAGTCATACTTCCTTTAATTTCAAAGTTCCCTCTTTTCCATAGATCTTTAAAATTTTCTCCGCTAGCTTCAAGGCTGATCTCAGTAATAGTCCCGCCCCTTACTATATTAAAAATAAGATCGACAATACGATCTTCTCCGGCTATAAAGAGAGCCGCATCACGGGATGACTCGACATTTATATCGTTCCCTTTGAGATTTAAATTAATCTTATTAAGATTTCTATCAATTCTATGCTCACCGCTTGCCTTTATATCCGGATACGTAAACTCAGCATTATTTAAAGTGAGGACTGTCTTATTTTCATCTAGATATATATCTGCATCTATTTCCTTTGCGCTAATCTCAAACTCTTCATCTCCCTTACTTAGAGTTATCTTTGAATTAGTGATAACAAGATCACCCTGAAGAACTTTTAATTCCTTTGATTTATAACTTAAATCCATGTCTATCTTGGATTCTGAGATTAAATCATTATTTGGGAAAAGATATTCCAGAAGCATATGAGGTTTAAACCCATCGAGGTTAATGTTGCCTTTTGTATCAAAAGATTTTGTATTAATCCACCCCTTAAAGAATATTCTTTCGCTTATATTGGAATTGCTGTTAATTCTGTAGCTCAGTACGTTGCCAGGGAAAGATATAACTGCATTTATATTATTAAAGTTAAGTAGGTTTTCTCCAGACCTAGTTAACTTTATTTTGCCGTATTCAATTCGTGCATCAAGACCTTTTTCATGAGAGTTTAGATGCTTTAGAATATTTATGAACTGTTCTTTATGTTCATCAAAAGAAAAGGCCCCTTTATCTTCTTCTTTAGGCTCAAAAATCTTGTCAGGCAAATTAATTGTAATATCAGGTCTATAAAGTATTAATGTAGATAATTCAAAATTACCTAATAGAAGTGGAAGTATTTTTGGATAAATAACTAGAGTATCAAAACTTCCGTTAAGCTTGTCAGGTATGGAGATCTCGCCATTCTTAACAACAAAATGCGGCCAGTGAAAAAGGTAAAGATTCATACTCTCATATTTAACTTCACCCCCCACCTTCTTTGAGATAATAGCGTGAATCTTCTCTTTCATCGAATCTTTCTGTATTAATTTAGAAGCGACAAAAAAGGCGCCGGCTATGAGAATTACAATAATCCCCAGAGATACCGATAACCAGATTGAGAACTTTTTAATTTTGCTCACAAGTTATACCTAACAGCTAATTAGTTAAATATCCGCCCGCCCTCAGTCTTATAGAAATATATCATTATGAATTGCAGAATAAGGGTAACTCACAAGAAGATGTTCCACAATCAATTTTTTATGTATTTGCAACAATATTAAAGCAAAACTTGAGGATTTACCTTTATTGTTATAAATATATGTAGAGGGAAATTTCTTGACAGATATATGTACTTAATCGATGTTATTTTGGCTAACTTTTCCTTTAACAAAAAATAAAGCTAACAAAGCCCCTACAGCAACAAACAAAGCTGCAAACGCCAGTCCGGCATCAATTCCAGTTATATAAGCATGGTGTATATGTGTGAAAACCTCTACAAACTTTTCCTGTCCTAAACTATCAGACAGCACCTGTTTACTTCCGCTCCCCAATATAAAATTAATTATTTCCGATCGTTCTGTTTGAGACACGCTTATACCTGCGCCGCTTAGCCTAATTAACAGATCGTTTTTGGCAAAATCGGTAAAAATTGTAGTTACTACAGCCAGTCCCAAAGCTCCGCCAACTAATTGAAACATATAAACTATCCCGCCCGCGAGACTCGCCCTAGACTCCTTTACCGCTCCAACTGCGGCAGTAGTAATAGAAGGCACGGTGAAACCAAGCCCTATTCCAACAATTACCAGACCAGGCAATAAACCATAATAGTTAGAGCCAAAACCGAATTTAATAATGGCTACAGTGCCAATACATGTTAAGACCATTCCTATAAAGATAGATATTTTTGCACCTATCCTATTAAAAATCTTACCGGATATAGGTGCTACTAATGCGAAACTAAGGAGCATAGGAACAAGTGCGGCACCAGCACCTAATGGTGAGTAATCTAGAAATTTCTCCACATACTGAGGTAAATATAAAAGCAAAGCGAAAAAAGCGGGTATAACGGTAAACATTGTTGTTGCCGAAATCATAAACGGCACGTTTGACATAACATCGCTAGGTATCAATGCTTCCTTAGTCCGCCGCTCAATCGATATAAAAAGGGCCATGGCAACTAAGAACATAACAAGGAGTAAAATAGTCTTATAAGATAACAAGCCCCAATTAGGAAACATATTCAAAGCATAAAGTAGGGATACTAATGAAAATGAAATTGTAAATATCCCAAGATAATCGACTTTCTTTTCCCCGGGCTCCACATCCTGTTTCTCAACTTCTAAATATGTGATAATTCCAGCAATAATACATAGAGGCACATTAACGAATAGTACCCAGCGCCAGGACGCAAATTCAGTCAAAAATCCACCGATTAATGGCCCTGCAGCATTTCCCACCCCTGCAGCGCCGAGAATTAGGCCCATAGCAAATCCCTTTTGTTCTTCGGACACTGAGGAGTAAATAATTCCTATTATCGAAGGCCACAACATTGCAGCCCCCACTCCCTGAACCACTCTTGCCACTATTAGCAGACTTGCGCTATTTGACAAAGAACCCAAAAGGGACGCCAATGCGAATATTAATAATCCTATAAAGAATATTTTTCTACGTCCGAAGGTGTCAGCTAACCTACCGCATGTAACCATCAAAACCCCAAATGATAAGGCATAACCGTTTATAACCCACTCTATTGTTCCAACCGTAGTCTTAAAGCTCTTTTCTACAGCAGGCAGAGCAACATTAATAGCCGCAATATCGACTGTGATTACACTAACTCCTATTCCCATGGCTATAAAAGTAAGTATCTGTTTACGTGTCACTGAATCTTTTCCTCGATTTCTGCCATCTGAACTTATTGAGGTTAATCTGAGATATTTCTTGACTTTACCGAGTCAATCATATATCTATGAATAATCAAAACTAACACATATGGGGGAAATTAGTATGAAAATTTTGAGCTTATTTCTAATTGTAGTTTTTTCTTTCCTTACTATAGCGGCATCAGCCAAAATCGTGGGAAAAGATGTAGAATACAAATCCGACGGTACAACTCTGAAAGGATATTTAGCCTATGATGACAGCGTAAAAGGCAAACGCCCCGGTGTTTTAGTAGTTCACGAGTGGTGGGGACACAACGATTATGCAAGAACTAGAGCAAATAAACTTGCTGAGCTAGGTTATACCGCATTAGCAGTTGATATGTACGGAGATGCTCAGAATGCGGATCATCCTGAAAAGGCTGGAGAGCTTGCGGGAAGTGTTTTGGGCAATCTGGACGTTGCCGAGAAGAGGTTTCAGGCAGGTATAGATTTATTAAAAGAACAGCCAACAGTGAATCCCGAATATATAGCCGCTATCGGGTATTGTTTTGGAGGAGCGGTTGTGTTGAACATGGCTCTTCGAGGCGTAGACCTGGACGGAGTGGCAAGCTTTCATGGACTACTTCCACAAGAGGCCCCTGAAAATGCAAAACCAACAGCAGACATAATTGTTTTCCACGGTGGTGACGACCCGTTTGTACCAAAAGAGCAGCTTGACGCCTTTAAGAAAATTATGGAAGACACTGGTGCTAACTATGAAATCATCGTATATCCTGGGGTTAAACACAGTTTTACAAACCCAGATGCCGACAAATATGGTAAGAAATTTGATCTTCCTCTTGTATACAATGAAGACGCTGACAAGAAATCCTGGGAGCAAACCCAGGCATTTTTAAACAGAATTTTCCAACCAGAAAATAATTAAGAGCTAAATATTAATATAGCGGGGAGGGCCAACGGCTTTCTCCGCTATATTTTCTATCAGGAATTATTTGTTACCATGTTAAATATCAACTACCAACTGCATCCCTAGAACCAGAGCGTTAGGAATATCAGAGCTCCCGCCTGGATGCACAATCCACTGTACATCAGGCTGAATTTGGAGCCATGGAGTCGCCTGAATGATGTACGTCAGCTCCAGCATTAACTCGTAATCTTTATCCTTTATATCGTCGCTTATTGTTCCGTATGCAAAGCCAAATGCTGCCTTATCATAATTTCTATTGGGAACTAGACCTTTGTATATAAATCCGCCAGAAATAAAAAAAGGAAATGTGTTAATACTCTCGTCAGGGGATATAGTAAGCGCTGCCCAAGGAGTAAGACCTTGATCATCCTCTGTCATCTCACGATAAATCATTTGCTCAACAATCCAATATAAACCGTAGTTCCCATCTTGCTTTTCAGACTCACTAGCTAGTTCATCAAATTTTCTGGTATCGTAAAAAGCTCCGAAAGTATATCTCCCCCGAAGACCTTTTGAGAACTGTTTTTGATTATGTAAGTAACCGATTTCACTTATGACTATTACCCCTTTACGAAAAGAAAAGTCCACTCCATGGGCGCTATCTCTTCCAACAGCCGGATTCGAGTTATACACACCTGCCTTTATATAAAATTTCTCAGTAGGAGTGACATGTATTCGAGCTGCCCAGCTCGCCTGTGGATCGCTAAAATATGCCGCATCATTAATTGCAAGACTTATCGGGTGGGCATCTATAGCGGTGCTAACATAATTGTAGAAGATCTCAGATGTACTGAACTCATCAGCAATACCCATTCTGCCGACCGCTACTCTCAGAAAATTCTCCAAGAGCTCCGATTCAAAGAAGAGCTGGTATAGCCGTACCGACCTGCCGCTGAATACTTCGGATGCCGTAAAGAAATTTCCTATATCTTCATCACTCAAGCTCCTACCGGTCGCCCAGGAGCCGGAAACTATGAATTTGCTTCTTTTAATACTGAGGAGCTTCTCTAAATCGAATTTCAGATATGCATTTAAGAGACCCGCATATTGAACGCCTTTTTTCTTACCGCCAACGGGATTCCCCAAAATAGTAGTATAATACTTTGCTATAGGAGTGATACCTAAATTATTAAGTTTTCCTCTAATCCCACCCCAGTCACCAGTTAAGTAGTTTTTAGAATCGTAGACTTCATCTGAGCGTAAATCTCTATTGTAAGAAAAAGAAACTTCAGTGTCCTGGGCAACGGATTGTGAGACCACTACTATAAGAATAGAAAAAATTATCAGAAGAATTTTAGGAGGACTTAGAGTCATTAAGAGTATTGTCCGAGAAATAAATTAAAGTCGAGATCAGAAGTTTACTAGTTAGATGAACATGCCGCAAATTCTTTTATAAAGAGAACATACTAGTCACTATAGAGTCATGATTCGCTAGAAAAGACCCCGCCAGGATTCGCGAAGATCATAACCTACACTGTCCCAGAACTCGCAATTAGCACCCAGATCGGATTTAGCACTAATGGCGCTAAGAGGGGTAACAAATATTAAATTAAGAGCATCAGGCTCAAATTGAGACCAATTATTTTCTGAATGACTCGGGTTTAATTCTTTTGCAAAATTTGTCCAGTATCCGATCATCAAATTAGAAAGCTGATCTTCGTTAACAGTAAATTTATAACAATCCATTTAATATTATCTTTGGCCATTTAATTACAATTACACTGAGTGTGAAACTCTACCTATGCTCCGGGTTCTCATAGTCAAAGCGGCATCCGGCATCCCATTCGGAGCGCTGATTGCCGTGAGCGGGGATTCCGCCTGAGTCTTTGAGCATCCTGGCTATGTGCATCAGATTCCAGGTCATAAAAGTAGTATTACGGTTCGTAAAATCATTCTCTGGACCACCTGAGCCCGGGTCTAGATATGAAGGCCCTGGTCCCGCTTCTCCTAACCACGCCGCATCGGCCTGGGGAGGAATGACATATCCCAAGTGTTGCAGGGAATAGAGAATATTCATAGAGCAGTGCTTGGCTCCATCTTCGTTGCCTGTAATGAGACAACCTCCTACCTTACCGTAGTCAGCGTACTGACCCTGATCATTAAGCAAGTGTGAGTTTGCGTAGAGCCTTTCAACCACTTGCGTGCAGACTGAGGTTTTTTCTCCAAGCCAGATAGACGAGCCTAAAATTAAGATATTAGCTGCTTCCACTTTCTTATAAATCTCTGGCCAGTCATCCTTGTCCCAGCCGTGCTCTGTCATGTCGGGATAAACACCAGTAGCTATGTCATAGTCAACCGGGCGAAGAAGCTCAACTGAGACTCCATTCTTCTCCATAATAGTTTTGGATATGGTTATAAGCCCTTCAGTGTGAGACATCTCGGGCGACTTCTTTAATGTGCAGTTCAAGATTAATGCCTTGAGATCAGAAAAATCCCATTTGCTATCCGCACACATCTTTAGTTGTTTCTCATTTAATTCCATTACAATCCTCCTTTTTGTTTGGTTGCCATCTCATTAAATTCAAAGAATCCAAGAGCAATCATATATTATATACACTATTTGATAATACATTTACAAGAAAGTTGCAAGCTATTTGGTTATTTTCTTTGCTGGACTTTGTTAGACATTATATCTCTTCCCAAAAGCATGGATATAAATGTTTGTATCTTCTCGCCGTTTACAGACCGCTCGTAATTATCCATCGAAACGTGCTCATTTTCCTCATCAGGGTTAAATTTAATACCCCAAATTGGTTTAATACTGTTTGGCAATATCCCCATTCTCAAATCACCGATAATATCGGGATATTGAGGGTGAATAACTAGAAAATCCGTAGCAAAACGCCTAAAACGGTTGATATCGCCATACAAAACCGAATTCGGATCTAAACCAGTCAGTTCTTGGATAGGGTCAAACACTTTTATTGAGCCACCATTGTAAATCTTAGGTTCAGAAAATAACCCTACACGGACAGCTTCGACATAATAATTGCCATTTGATTCATAAATTGAGCGCCAGACCAGCAAATTTCCAATCGAAGGGTGAACTAGTGTTCTCTCTACTTTGTGACCTCTACTTTGCGCTAATGAGAGAAGAACCTCTTGGGCCCTTTCTCTCTGGTAGAGTCCAAAAAGAAGATAAATTATTGCAAACAATAGTCCTATTCGAGCAATTAAAGGAGACTTTCTAACTACGGCAATTATTACTAAAAACACCAATGTAAAAGTAAATATCGGATCGATAATAGAAACTACATTCCACGCAACCCTCGCGTCTGAAAACGGCCAAAGCAACTGAGTGCCGTAATTAGTGCAGGCATCTAGGAAACAATGTGTTCCATAACCCAAAAAAGCATAAAGATATATTTTCCAAAAACTTAAGCGCTTTTTTAAGAATAGCCAACAAAATCCCGCAGCCACTAACCCTCCTATTGGGATAAAGATTAGAGAATGAGTGAATTGGCGGTGGTAGTCTAAAAATAATAGCGGATCAGTCGAGGAGCGTATAAAGACATCGATGTCAGCAAGCAATCCTGATAAAAATCCTATTGCCGCTGCGAGTCGTATTTCTTTTTTGTTGGAAACGCTTTGGGGAAGAATTGCTCCAATTAATCCCTGGCTTACAGGGTCCATATTTTATCCTTACTCAATATCGCATTTAAAATCTAACTTTAGCTCAGATTGAACTATACTGTTGTCCAGCCGCCGTCGATTACCAAATCTGACCCCGTAACATATCTTGCCTCATCACTTGCCAGATATAATACAGCATGCCCCACCTCAACAGCTTCTGCGCGTCTTACAAGTGGAATCATATCCGCTGCGATCTTGTCAAGCCGCTCTTCTGCATCAGGAGGGTTCCCCATAAATTCAGGATCCATTTTAGTTTTAATATATCCCGGGCATACGGAATTTACTCTTATATTATCACTTGCGTGATCTAGCGCCATACTTCTAGTTATTTGCCTCACAGCCCCTTTAGAGGCATTGTATGCAACACAGTTTTCCATACCGACCATTCCCAGCACAGAAGAGTTGTTAATAATTGCCCCTCCGCCCTGTTTCACCATTATCGGCACGACATGTTTGCTGACGAGAAAGACACCCTTAACGTTTATATCCATAGTCCTGTCCCAAACTTCTACCGGTGTGGTAACCACTGAGCCACCTTCGAGAATACCCGCATTGTTAAAGAGTATGTCGATCTTTCCATACTTTTCGTAGAAATCTTTTACAACCCTTTTGACATCCTGTTCACTAGAAACGTCTCCCTGAAATGCGGCAATATCCCCTGGACCCTTAGCTTCTTTCACAACACCATCTAATTTGGACACTGTTCTTCCCATTATTCCAACCTTTGCACCTTCCTCACAAAAAAGAAGTGCAGTAGCCTTTCCGATACCCTCTCCCCCACCTGTAATTAATGCTGTTTTGCCCTCTAATCTCATATCCTAGCCCTCCTAAATTACAAGATAAAAATTGATAGTTTATTGATTATTGCATGCTAGAACAAATCATATACCAGGGCCGCATTCCATGCTGTTTTCGTCTAATCCGGGTCCCATGTGAAGTTTTTGATTCGCATCTCTGAGTGCGGTTCTTAGCCCTTCTTCTATCACAGGGTGGTAGAATGGCATCTGCAGCATCTCTGGTATGCACATTCTTTTCTGATATGCCCATGCCAGTAAATGAGCTATATGCTCGGCGCGGGGACCGAACATCTCCCCACCTAAGAATAATCCTGTACCATATTCTGCATAGATATGTAGAATGCCTTTATTTTTAAGCATTACACGGCTCCGACCCTGGTTCTCAAACGAAACCCTGCCCGTTACAAAAGAGCAATCAGGAGTCACTTCTAGCTGATTATGACTATTGCCCACAAGTGCAATCTGAGGATCTGTAAAAACCACTGTGAGCGGTGCAGTTCTTTGACCGGCGTGAACTTCGGGGAATTTTGCCGCATTTTCTCCTGCAATTCGTCCCTCGTCGGCAGCCTCATGCAACACCGGAAGGTCGTTATCAGCATCCCCCGCTATGAATATTGAACTATTTCCGCACTGAAGAGTAAACCGGTCAAAGACTGGAACTCCTCTTTCATCAAGCTTCAAACTCGTGTTATACAAGCCTAGATTTCCCACGTTTGGAGTCCTCCCCGTTGCGGCTAGAAGATAATCAAATTTTTCGTTTTGCAGGACACCGTCTAAATCCTTAAACCTAACCTCTACCTGGTCGCCAACTTTTTTAATTTGAAGAACATCGGCATCCGTATCTATATAAAATTCTTCCCGAAATGCTTTATTGGCATATTCTATTATTTCAGGATGATTGAGCGGTCCAAGTAATCCAAATTTGCTTAAAATCTTTGTTCTTACCCCAAGACGGTGGAGCGCCTGTCCAATCTCAAGTCCTACTATTCCCGCTCCGAACACTACAATGGACGCGGGCAAATCATCCCAGTAAAAAACATCATCGTTCACAATTAACCGATCTCCTGCTTCTTCAAACATAGGAAGAACCGACGGCGACGATCCCGTTGCAATAACAACTGATTTAGCTTCAATAGTAGTGTGGTCATCCACTTGAAGTGTGTGATCGTCAATGAATTTGGCATAGCCGCTTATTTTATTTTTAGGTGGAATTGATTCAATTGAATCTAAGACAAAACTCACAAAACGGTCCCTTTCACCCCGAACCCGTTTCATCACCTTTACTCCATCGACTCTAGGCTCACCATTTGTATATACTCCAAACCCCGGAGCCTCTTCAATAGCATGAGCCGCTTCTGCTGCAGAGATTAGAAGCTTGCTCGGCATGCACCCTACCCTGGCGCATGTCGTACCGTACGGTCCGCCTTCAATAAGTACTACATTTTCGGCACTCTCTTTCGCTTTACGATACGCGACCATCCCGGCAGTTCCGGCACCTATTACAGCCACATCAACTGTTACATTCTTCAAAGCTAATTCCTCCGTAACTTTCTAGAGTCGTTACAATATTGTCTGATTAGAAGTTAGACCAACATGGTTGAGCCCCTCTTCTCGGCATCACTTTCAGTATACTGTTTTGATTCAGGAACATTCATACCCCGTATTACCCCCGGACGCTCTGCTATAATTTCTTGCCATCTTTTTAGATTTGCGAGATCATCCATCTCGACTCCGGCCCAATTGTGAAGTGTAATCCAAGGATATGTTGCAATATCGGCAATAGAGTAAAAATCCCCTGCAAGATACTCGTTATCTTTAAGACGATTCTCAAGAACCTCGTAAAGTCTCCTGGTCTCTCGCTGGTAACGTAAGATAGCGTATTCAATCTTCTCAGGCGCATATCTGTAAAAAACATTTGCCTGCCCCTGCATAGGACCTATTCCGGCCATCTGGAACATTAGCCACTGTATCACAGTGGAACGCCCTTTATAATCTGACGGCAGAAATTTTCCAGTCTTTTCAGCAAGATATATTAATATAGCACCCGACTCAAACACAGCGAAGTCGTCGTTATCACGGTCTACAATTGTAGGGATTCTACCATTTGGATTAATCTTTAGATACCAGTCTTCTTTTTGCTCCATTCTGGTGAGATGAATATGCTTTAAGTTGTAAGGAAGCCCTATTTCCTCTAACATAATAGAGGCTTTTCTACCGTTTGGCGTAGTCGATGTATATAGATCAATCATTTAATAAACCTCCGTTCATACAGGACAAAGTTAATAAGCCCAATACAAACAATATCTGATTTTTATCATCTTGTGTCAACTATTTAGTTGGAAAAATACGGACTTAGGATTCAGAAAGGAAATTCTTTGTTTTATCAAGTTCTTCCCTGGTAAGATTGTGCCCGCTATCATGCCAAAATATTTCAACTTCGGCACCGTAATCTTGAAACATGTTATTAAGCTCCAGGGTCTCTTCACGGCTTACGATCGGATCATTTGTGCCCGCCGTGATTAATATACTGGTATTAGATAAATCAGGAGGGTTTTCGGGAACAAACGGAATCATCGGGTGAAATAAAGCCGCTTTTGAGATGAGCTCCGGATAGGTAAGCATTACACTTGAAGCAATATTCGCTCCGTTTGAATATCCCAGAGCTATAACCTCATTAGATTCTAAACCATATGTCTTGCTGGCTGCCTCAATGAATATGGCTAATTCTTGAGTTTGGAATTTTAGATCCTCAAGGTCAAAAACTCCTTCTGCAATCCTTCTGAAAAACCTGGGCATTCCGTTTTCCATAATCTGCCCTCTCGGGCTCAGAATAGCGGCATCAGGCAAAACCATCTCTACTATCGGAATAAGACTCTCTTCATTTCCCCCGGTACCGTGAAGTAGTAAAACCGTTTTCCCCTTAGTAGGGTCAGAAGAAGGGACGTATTTGTGTTTAAAGTTTAATTGCTCACTCATCTAACTCAACTTTGGAAGAACATTTCCAATCTCTTTTCTCCGCGGCTCAAGCCACTCGGGCAGTTTTAATTCTTGCCCAAGATTTTCGGCTTCTTCATCAGCTGTAAATCCGGGGAGATCGGTCGCTATCTCAAACAACACCCCGCCAGGCTCCCTAAAATATACCGACTTGAAGTAATTTCTATCTAACTGGGGAGTTATGTTGTATCCCATTTCGATTAATTTTTCTCGAGCTTCGAGCTGTTCTCCTTCATTTGCTACCCTAAAAGCTATATGGTGGACACTGCCTCCTGCTACACTGCCTCGCTTTCCCGAAGGCAGACACACCAAGTCTATAATATTTGCAGTTTCGCTGTTCTTATTTACAAATCTGAAACGGTTTATATGTTCATCAGCAAGTTCATAACCAAATAATTCTGTCAGCAACTTTGCAGTTCCTTCATACCCCTCTAAAGTTAACGTGACATTATAAAATCCCTTGAGCGCTCGATCCTGAGAAATTTCAGAAGTGCTCCAGGGCTTTCTTTCGTCTTTAGAAGAATGCGAAACGAGCTCTAGTTTAAGACCGTCAGGATCTAAAAAGGTAAGAACCTCTTCCTCAAATCTCGAAGAGGAATTGTCGTAAATCACATCATACTCTTGAAAACGATTGAGCCAGAAGCTAGCTGAGTGCTCAGGAATTGAAAATGAAGTCGATGTGGCCTGTCCTGTCCCAATCCTTCCTCTCCTAATCCCGTCCCAGGGGGAAAAAGTTAGAATAGTTCCGGGTTCCCCCGTTTCATTCCCATAGTATAAGTGATAAGTTCCGGGATCATCAAAATTAACAGTCTTTTTAACAATACGAAGCCCAAGAACTTTTGTATAAAATTCGTAATTCTTTTTAGCGTTACCTGCTATTGCCGTTACATGATGAAGACCCAATATATTAGCTGACATATATAACCTCTTAGTGCATTTGAATATCTATTCTATAGTGACAAATATCGATCTTCGGGGTTTATCTGTTATAGATTTAGTTCTATGACCTTTACCGGAGATATCCTCAACCAAAATGATATCGCCTCCCCTAAAAACACGCTTTTCTCCGTCGCTTACTTCAAGTTCAATCTCACCATCGAGCAAAATAATGTACTGCCTTTTTGGGGCGGGGTGCCAATCGTAGTCATAATCCGGATCATTTTCACGAAAAATAATATTCTCTACAGGATAATTATCGGATAACCGTCCAATCTCACCTGCAGATTTCAATTCTATCTCAATTTCTTCAAAATGAGATTCCCCATCTTTATCTGAATAAACTCTTGTAATGTGCATTCTTTGGTATGAAAATCAGTTATCTGCGTCTGTAAAACCAGCTTCCGTATGCGAACCGTCGCAATAAGGTTTATTTTTAGAAGCACCGCAGCGGCAAAGCACGTAATGCTCTTTTGAAGGTGGCTGTAATTCTTCTTCAAGATTAATCTCTATATTTCCCGTAACACTGTATGGGCCGTTCTTTGTTATTATAATTTCTGGGGAGTGGTCAAAATCTCTTTGATGAGTACCTTGCACTGAATAACTTAAGGCGCCTGAAGGGCATTTCTTAATTACAGATATAACTTCTTCCACACTCGCGTTATCAGGAGCTATCCAGGAACGTTCCCCCAGACGAAATACAGAAGGAAGATTTCTAACGCACTCTCCCGCATGCGAGCAAATAACACGGTTATCGTAAATGGCTATGTCTTCTCCCCCATACTCTCTTTCTTTATCTATAGGTTTATCAATCTCTCTCTTTCCTGTAAAGCCAACTTTTTTATGAGTACCGTCACAAAAGGGCTTATTAGAGGAGTGTCCACATCTACATAGAGCCGTTATCTTCTGAACTTCTACTTTTTCACCTTTTGAGTTTTTTAAAGTTTCAAGCCTCTTAACTATTAGTGGACCGTCTTCCGTTATCTCTATTGTGATTCCGTTAGCTGGCTGATCGCTCATCTTTTTTCTCCTAAAAAAGTGATTTTACTCGTGTGTTAATTTTTAGCTATTTAGCAATCTTTAATTCCAGTTCTTCGATTTTCCAATTTGCGCGCTTAGCCCCTGCCTGATAGGCGCTTTCCAGATAATCCAATAGGGCTTGCCTTGGGGACTGCGTTTTTCTAAGATCATCATACATCAATATAGCCATCGATCCCGCGCCTTCAGTGTTCCAAAAAGCTTCTTTTGGGGCTAACGGCTCCTGAGCGAGCCCCTTGGGCTCTGGATAAGTGTAGGAATAAAAGGCTGGTGCTCTTACCTTCTCATCACCAGCCCAGAATCCAACACTTATTACTTCATGTGAGTAAGCCTCCCTATCGGCGGCAGTACCACCCTCATAATCAGGCGCTTTCTTGCCGGAGTATCTGGTAACGGCTAGGTCAGCATGATGCCAATAAAGATGAACGGGGGTACTCTTTCCTATAAAACGGCTTCTAAATTCTTCGAACACGGAATTAACCTGTACGAGAATACGCCAGTATCTGTTTACGTATTCTTTATCATATGAGGAGTGCTCTTGGTCTGATTCAAAAGGCACTTTACCGAAGGGGACATCGTAGGGGGTTGCTTTAATATGTGCTTCTATGCCTAGTTCGTTTAGAGCTGAAGTAATTTGTTTGTAAAAATCTGAAACGGATATTCCTTCCAGACCAAACGATTTTTCCTGACCGTTGCTAGTTCTAATAATTATTGTGTGGTCAATAAAATCAAATTCGATTTCAAATATGATATTCCCATATGGAATGGGTCTGGTCGTCATTCCTCTTGGAGAAAGATAAAGCGTAACGTGCCACCAGTGATTCATTTTGGGAAACAGAGTGAGGCGAATTTTTCCAACTATCTGAAAAAATAGGTGGAGTGTGTGTTTAGTTTCTTCCCACTCCTCAATCGGCAAAGGAGGGAATATACTATCCGAATCAGAGAATTGTATTTGATCTTCAATATGTTCAGTCATTTTTTATGGCCCCCTGTAATATTTAAAGAACTTGAATTTTATTGTAATCATTCAGTATAATATTACAACCAGGTACATTTTTGTTATATAGTATTAAATGTATACTAATAATAGGCTCTATGTATGGATAAAAAGTGGAAAAGTTAAACAAAAAAGAGAACAATACTTGCCCGATAGCAGGGTCAATAAATATATTCGGTGGGAAATGGAAGTCTGAAATACTTTACTATATTAATCTGGGCCCAAGGCGCTTTAATGAATTGAGGAGGTTGATCCCGGAGGTAACGCAAAGAATGTTAACTCAGCAACTACGCGAGCTCCAGAGGGACGGCATAATAAACAGGAAACAGTATATGGAGATACCTCCCAAAGTGGTGTATTCAATGACCAACTTAGGCAATTCATTAATACCTATATTCAATCAGCTTGAGAAATGGAGCGCTCTTAATATGAGTAAAGTTGAACAATCCCGTAGTAAATACGATAAGAACAATAATTAGCTCGGATGTATTATATAATATTATCTTTTAACCAGTTGTGTAAAGGCAGCATATCTTTGAATATTCCATAAGAGTAATCCAGAAAGTCCCTAGAATATACTTCTTTTGGTATTGGCCCTTCATAATAGATGTAGAGTCCGTTATGAAGCAGTAAATCCACATTAGGATTTTCAGAGTCATAACCTCTCGGCACTCTTTTATAATGCATGCCACCTAATTGGTAAGAGGGATTTTTAGTTATCTTTTTTAATATTTTTGCTATTTCCTTTCCTTTTTTCGAGTCGCTAATAGCATCGCGGTACGTTTTTACTATATCGTTAGGGAGGCTATAAAGGCCACCCGCAATTAAAATTGAAGATTTATCGAGCTGTAAGTAGTAACCTGGGTTCCCGAGCTTCTTTTTTGGCCCTTCCCAAAAGAAAATACCCAGATGAGTTTTGTAAGGGGTCTTGTCTTTACTAAATCTCATGTCTCTATAAATCCTGAAAATCGATTTATCCGTTTTAGGAATCGCTACTATTTTAGGCGATATTGATTTGAGCCGCTCTCCCATCTCCATCACAAACTCCTGGGCAGGTTCCAGAACATTTTTTTCGTAGATCTTTCTATTTTCTTCAAACCATTTTTTTGTATTACTTTTTTCAAGATCTTTAAAGAACTTGAATGTCGCCTTGGTAAATCCATGGAAGCCTTGTTTCTTAATCATTGCTCTATACTCCTATATTATTGTCAAATGTCAGCTTAGCTAGATCAATTATTACCCGTGAAGCTAATGAAATTTAGAGTTTTATATAACCGGCCCTTCTAGCTCTATATAGTCTAATAAAAATAATAATATGAGTAAAAATTAATATTGGTACTAAAAAGGTAGGTAGGAGGCTTAAAGGCAGCTTTAGCAGCTCACTCATGGACTGAGGGTCTGCAATTGTCAGTCTTGCCGCCGTAGCAATCACAAAAAGTATATCAACCAGACCTATAAGATTCCAGACTAAGCATATTATCCAGCCGCTCTTACCAACTAAAGTGGCTAACAAAATGACCAATAGGGCAGCCGTAGCCACTATGATATCACCCCATCCGCCTAGGACAGCAAAGTCGTATGGTAGCTGACCGCGGGAGTAAAGAAATAGGAAGTAAAACCCTACGAACCTTGTTAGATGTAATGCAACGAGCAATTTGATATTAACAGACAGAACCCACTTTCTGAAGCTCTGGGATAACCAATATAGCAGTAATAAGAGAACAACTAATCCGAAAAGAACAATCTGAGGCAAGGGAGGAACCATACGCAAGGTGAAGCCAGAACCTCCGGCAAATATGGCAAGTGCATACCAAACAATAATTGCAGCTAAGACTTTGTTTTGCGGTCTGGGATCAACTCTGTTCACAACTTCGACAATATTAATGCATATACACCTATTTTTCAAGCTTAAATAATTTGAGTGGGGTATATACCGACCCCTCGGGTCTAAGCTCACTCTTTATAAGACCAATTTGAGTAATGTCGAAGATACTTTGAGTAATTGGAAGGCTCTCTTTTATATGAATTCTCTTCTTTACCCTACCCACCGTTATATGAGGAATAAATCTACGTTTTTCTTTCTCAAAACCTATTTCAGACAGACTCTTCTCTAACTCATTCTGAAATTTAGGAAGCTCACTGTTATGAGATAAGCCAATGTATAGCACCTTTGGATTTTTAAGATCCGGGAATCCGCCAAAATCTAAAATACTCGTGTTAAATGGAGAATAATTGTGTACAAGTTTTTCAAGTAGATTTGAAATCTCATTCACTCTGGACTCATCTATATCGCCCAGGAATTTTAGAGTAACGTGGAGTTTTTCGAATTTTTCCCATTTAACTCCATCAATATTGTGCTTTAGGAAATTAATATAATTCGTTAATAGGGTTCTTATATCCTCTGGAATTAAAGCGGCGATAAATAATCTCAATTTATTCTATCACCTCTATATCATGAGTTGAAGCAGCTTAAGAAATCATTTACACCAGGTTGGAAATGTTTTGCCGCCGCCCTGACTGAGCCTCACCTGATTTTCACCATTTACATACATGAGATAAATATCCTTGGCTCCAGCCCTTGAAGAGCTAAAGGCTATGTAATATCCATCAGGTGACCACGCCGGGTTTTCATTTCTACCACCGCTGAACGTGAGTCTTTGCTCCCCGCCGCCACTTGGATCAATTGTGTATATATTGGCTCCACCCTCTACCCTAACAAAAGCAATCTTGTTTACATCTCTGTTGGGTGACCAGGAAGGGTCCGTGTTATATCCACTCGATGTGATTCTTCTCAGGCCGCTGCCATTAGAATTCATAACATATATCTGAGGATTACCGCTTCTATCAGACACGAACGCTATTTTGCTCCCATCCGGTGACCAAGCCGGGGATACGTCAATAGAGTGTGAACGTGTTAAATTTCGAGCCCCCTTACCGCTTATACCTGAAACGTATATATCACCGTTTGCGCTAAATGCCAGCTGTTTACCGCTTGGAGACCATTCCGCGCTCTGCTCAAGCTTAAATGCTCTTGTCAGCCTGCGTTCTTTTATCTTTGATCCCAGGGTAATTATATATAAATCCTGATCCCACACTTTATCAGAATTAAATATAATTTGCCTTCCGTCAGGGGAACAATCCGGAGACATAAGAAGCGAATTATGCCTTGTAAGCTGTCTTTTATTAAAACCGTCATAATCCATCAAGAATAGATTTCTCTTGCTTCTGCTACCCAAAACAAAAGCTATTTTTGCTGTGAAGAATCCCTCTTTACCAGTAATCTGCTTCATGGCGAGGTCGGCAAACTTATGCGCTGCCTCTCTAACTCTACCTGGTGTAGCAACATAGGATCTACCCAATATGGGTCTTTCTTCTTTAACGTTATAAAGCTGGACAGCAAATTTAATTTTATTGCCAACCGTTTGATATTGACCCGCAATCAAGTAATCGACTCCGGCGTCAAAAATGGCCTGAAAGTTAATGTTGTTATGATTTCCTATTGTTGCGCCACCTGAACTCACATCAAATAATGCGGCATTCTGAAGATCATTTCTCAATACTTCTACAAACTCTCTTCCCTTCGGGTTACTTGGCCCCACACTTGAAAGATCGGGTATAAATACCGGCAGTTTTTGTACTATCGGCCCCGTAACGTCGGGCAATCTAATTTGGGAAAACGATGTGCCGCTAATACCGATGAATAATGCAATTGTTAGGAATAATACTCTATAAACCATTAAAACCCTCCGTCTTAGTGCTATATGAAAATTGTTTACTAAGGTCACTTATGTATAGAATAAATTTAGCTTATAGATAAGCTAAAAACCAGCAATAATCTATTTTATAGAAATAAAAAATAACTTGCTTATTCTTCGAGCTCTACGTTCCAATAGGATATATCAACAAAATTCAAGAAAGGCTCCCACTCTTTATATCTAACAGCTTTGATATATATATTTGAGAATGGATCCCAAAGCGGCTTCTTAGGCTTGGTTCTCAGTTTCATTCTTGCCTGTGCCGGGGTCTGGCCGCCCTTTTTCCTATTACAAGCTATACAACAACAAACTACATTATCCCATACACTCTTACCACCCTTTGAGCGTGGCACAACATGGTCTATAGTAAGCTCAGAACGTGAAAACTGTTTATAGCAATACTGGCAAGTTCCCCCGTCTCTTCTGAATATATTTAAACGGTTAAACTTTGCCTCTTTTCTTATAACCCCTTCATATCTAATCAGTATTACTACCCTAGGGGTCTTAATAACTGCGCTTACAGTACGGATAACATCGTCTTGCTCTTTAAATTCAGAAATTTGTGACCAGGACTCAAAATCAAAGGTGTTATATTCTAAATCTACAGCCTTCGCTATACCGCCATATAGCATTACAAAAGCTCTTCTGACACTTGTAATCGTGACTGGAACAAAATAACGATTGAGAACTAACACGGGGGCCGTCAGCATTTAGTGAATCTACCTATTTTTACTTATATTTCAAGTTAAAATATATTAATGTTCGGTTAAGAAATAATTGCGTTTGCTATCTTCATATCAATATGTATTGACTTCTACTTTAATACGTTAAAATTAATTAGGAGAATTAATCATGAATAGCTTATCGACAGCTCTAATTATTCAAATAGTACTATGCGTGATTCTTTTTGGGATTCTATTTTATTTGATGATCAAAAACTCTGAACTCAAAAAAGAACTCAGCTCAAAAATAAAGAATCCCCCCACTAAAGGAAGCGAGGACTAAATGTATCCTGAACTCATAAAAATAGGCGACTTCACCATCTCTTCATTCGGCATAATGATGGCTCTTTGCTTTTTAGCAGGCTATTGGCTTATATCCCTTGAAACAACGAGAAAAAAACTAAACGAAAAAGTTATAAGCAATATGTTCCTTGCTACCATGATCGGCGGGATCGTAGGAGCAAAACTACTCTATCTATTAGAAAACGTACCGCTTGGAGAGTTAATCAGACATCCGTTGACTCATCTTTTATCCCGCGGCGGCCTTACATTCTACGGGGGCTTTATCGGAGCTTTTGTAATAGTCTGGTTAATTGCCCGGAGAAACAAGATCAGTATGTGGATAATAGGAGACCTAACCGCCCCTGCAGCAGCATTAGCGTATTCCATTGGGAGAATAGGGTGTCTATTGGTAGGTGATGACTACGGGGTGCCGTCAAACCTACCCTGGGCTATAGCATTTCCCAATGGCCTTCCACCAACAACCGAGGCTGTCCACCCCACACAGCTCTATGAAATAATAATTATGTTTATAGCCTTTTTATACATATGGAAAATTAGAACCAAAGTAAGACCAGCCGGATGGCTTTTTTCAATCTATTTGATTATTTCAGGATTTGAGAGGTTCTTTATAGAGTTTCTTAGAAACACGACTCCTAGCCCTATCCCCAACCTTTCAATAGCTCAGGTTATAGCACTTGGATTAATCGTAGCAGGAGCAGTTAAGTTATATACTTTTACTAGTTCAGGTGAAATTACCGAGGCTCCTGATCCACCTAAAAAATCCAGAAGAAAGAGAAAAGCATAGATAATGAGCTTAATAATGGCCTCTTAATTTCCCTTAGAAAAATGCATCTTTCCCAACTCACTGTGCTTGGGTATGTTTAAGCACCATGTCTGAGATTAAAAAGTCCGATCTAGCTCTCTCTGCACTGACCGGTGTGTTATATCCACTTACTTTTATGGTCCCGTATTCAGGAATTCTTGCCTGGATTCTTTTGATACCGCTATTTTGGGCAATAGTTAAAAAATCCCCAAGAGACGCATTCAAGCTCGGCCTTCTGGCGGGAACAATTGGAAACTTTATCGGAACCTACTGGTTAATAGGAACCCTCGCTAGATTCGGCGGGTTTTCAATTATCATAAGCTTCATATTTATCATATTTTTGAGCGCCTTTGCCGGTCTTTCTTTTGGCATATTTTCATATGCAACCACCAGACTCGGATTGTTTAGAAAACCCGGCGTTCTTTCGGTACTACTTATAGCATCAATTTGGACATCAATTGAATATCTCTTCCCGTTCCTATTTCCCTACGGTATTACAAATTCCCAGGCAGACTTTCTACCCGTTATTCAGGTCTATGACCTGTTAGGTATATACGTCCTTAGCTTCATAATTGTCGTCATAAATGTCACATTAATGAGGGCAATCAAAAGATTTAAACTAAACGCGCTTCTGCCTGGTGGGGAAATCTTACTATCATTCATACTACTGGTATCAATACTTGCATACGGATATTTCAGAATTGCTCAGGTTGATGTAGAGATATCTCAGTCCCCCAAACTTAAAATAGGAATGGTGCAGGCTAATTTTGATTTCCTGGAAAAAACCGAGAACCAGGAAAAAACAGTTACCGACCGACATAAAGAGATGTCAGAAGACCTTAAGTCAGCTGATCTGATCATCTGGCCTGAAACCTCAATCCAGGCTTGGTTCTCAAACTCCTCAGACTATCTTATAGTAAGGGATGAATTAGGAGTGCCCGAAATGGAGGGTAAATATTTTATTGTGGGCGGGATGTCTTTTACACCTACCGATCCGAATTCGGAAATCCTAACGGATGAAAATATAATAAAATACAACACTGCTTTCTTCACTGACTCAAACGGTATCATATTGGGCCGATACCATAAAATTAAACTCCTCTTATTCGGCGAGTATCTTCCGTTTGCAAAATATATCCCTGCAATTAAAAACATCAGCCCCGCTTCAGGGGATTTCACGCCCGGAGACAAACTTGATCTCTTCGAGATTAAAGAAAAAGGGGCTAAAATAGCCCCCCTCATATGTTATGAGGACATTATCCCGTCATTTAGCAGGCAGTTTGTGAATAAAGGGGCGAATCTAATTGTCAATATCACAAACGATGCATGGTTCGGCAAGACTATAGCGCCCTACCAGCACTTATTTATTTCAATCCCCAGAGCAGTAGAAACCAGAAAGTATCTGCTTAGGTCGACAAACACAGGTATAAGCGCAATTATCGACCCTGTGGGAAGAGTGGTAGACAGGACAGATAACTTTGTACAAACAAACCTGGAGGGAGAAGTAAGTCTCATGAATGGGGGAAAAACTCTCTATACAAGAATAGGAGATATCTTCCCTATTGCATGTTCAGTCTTCTGGATTGGTTTTGCAGTAGTTGTAAAACTAAGAGGAAAAGATTTCACCTAAGGCACTTAGGAAAGCATCATTCTCTTCAGGTGTGCCTATTGTTACACGCATAGAGTTGCTGAGTATTCCAGGCCTATTAAAATTCCTTATAAGAATATCCTTCTCTACTAGTTTACTAAATATAGAATCCGCGTCATCTACTCTAAAAAATATAAAATTCGCATCACTTGGATAAGCCTTTATCTGCTCTAGAGATGATAAGGCCTTATAAATGCGATCCCTTTCTCTAATTATAAGTTGAATGTTTTCCGTCACGAATTCGTGGTTTTCAAGCACTACCTCTGCCACCACTTGGCTTAGCGAATTGATATTGTAGGGATAACGGACTTTGTTTATCTCGTTTACAAGATTATCCCTTGCAAAGAGCTTCCCTATCCTAAGTCCCGCAAATCCAACTTTCGATAAGGTCTTTAGTATTACAAGGTTCTCACACTCCTTTACCAACGGCAGGAACGTATACCCGCTAAAATCAGAATATGCCTCATCCACAACGACAATCCCCTTTGCTACGCTTATGATCTCCGCTATTTTATCGGCAGAGTACATGTTCCCTGTAGGATTATTAGGAGAAGCCAGGAATATCAAATCTGGATCGTTGTTTTCGATCATACTAATAGTTTCATCCAGATCTATATCGAAGTTCTCATCTAACGCAGTTTCTACAATATCCGCTCCCATAGCCAATCCCGCAAGTCTGTACATGGAAAAAGTAGGCGTTGGACACAGAACCCTTCCTGTACCGTTTGAGAAGGTTGTAATCAGCATCCCTATGAGCTCATCTGATCCGTTTCCCAATAGAATCCCCTCTTTAGGAAAATCACAGACTCTGGATATTATCTCAATCAATCTCTTTGCCTCGGGATCCGGATATCTGTTAATATCAATTTCTTTTATAGCCCTATCTACTTTCTCTTGCACTTCCTTTGTAAGGGAAAAAGGGCTTTCATTACCGTCTAGTCTAACTTTACAATTGAAATGTGGGACCGAATAAGGGGATATATCCCGAATTTTCTGACTAACCCTTGACTCTATAATGTTTGAGTCATTGGGTTGTGATTTTTTATCTTTAGAAGTCATTTTATTTAACCATATATATGTTTATGCACTACTTATGGTTTCCCGTAGATAGCGCTTAATTCCTCACTTTTACGGATAGAGCATGAGCTTCAAGCCCTTCGCTATAGGCGAGGTTCATAACACAGCCACTTAGTTTTTGAAACCCCTTTTTCGAAATTGATATCACGCTAGGCATTCTTAGAAAATCATAGACGCTAAGCGGTGAAGAAAACCTTGCGGCTCCCCCCGTAGGAAGAACATGACTTGGCCCGGCTACATAATCACCAAATGCCTCAGTAGACATGGAACCTAAGAATATAGCACCTGCGTTCTTGATCTTCTTAAGAAGGGCTTTTGGATTTTTAACACACAATTCCAAGTGTTCAGGCGCTAGAGCATTTGCAACTTGAGCTGCCTCATCAATATTCTTTACAATAAATATCCTTCCCTGGCTTTTTACAGCCTGGCTCGCTATGTTTCTTCTTTTTAGCGATTTTAATTGACGTGAGACTTCTTTCTGAACCTCTTTTCCGAACTCACGGGAATCGGTAACGAGAAGAGGAACAGCCATTTCATCATGCTCAGCCTGAGCCAAAAGATCAGCGGCCACCCAGCTTACGGGAGAACTCCCGTCCGATATTATCAAAACCTCACTGGGCCCGGCTATCATATCAATATCCACTTGTCCGAATACGAGCTTCTTTGCAATCGTCACATATATATTCCCGGGACCTACAATCTTATCTACCTTTGGAATCGACTCAGTACCATAAGCCATAGCAGCAACAGCCTGCGCCCCCCCTACTTTATATATGGAATCCACACCGGCAATTGAGGCAGCTACTAAGACAGTCGGATTTAGCTCACCGCCAGGACATGGTGTAACTAGGACTAGCTCCTCCACGCCTGCTACTTTAGCCGGTATAGCAGTCATCAAGACAGTTGAAGGATAAGAAGCTTTTCCGCCGGGAACATATAACCCCGCTCTTTCAATAGGCCGAATGAGCCATCCAAGCTCGTTTCCGAGCTTGTCTTTGTAAATATTCTCTACGGGGAGTTTATGTTTATGAAATTCTCTTATTCTTTTGGCCGCGTTTATAAGATCAGCTCTTAATTCTTTAGATACCAGCGACTCCGCTCGCTCAAATTCACGAGCCTTAACCTTAACAGTTCTTTTGGTGAGGTCTAACTTATCAAACCTCTTTGTATATTTAAAAAGAGCTTTGTCACCGTTTCGTTTTACATCATCCACAATTTTTTTTGTAGACGATTCCAGCTCAGGGTCGGAAAGAGAAGAACTCCTCCTAAGACCGCTCAATTGGGTTAGTAAATTTTTTATATTAATTTGTACAATCTTCATAACGGGAAAGGATTATACATCGGAAAACCGATATTCAAAAGTTATTTATGATCTATTTACTCTGAACACTTGTTGCTTGGGAATAACTAGAGGATTATCCCCACAGTTTTCTTAATTTCCGGTAAACTAAATCTCAAAAGGATATTAATATATGAAAATATATTCTTTAGAAAGTGAGTTTGGCACAATAGAATGAGATATAAGTTGAAAAGTTAGAATCTATTATTAAATTTAACACTAAGGAGCAGTTTAAAATAAGATGACTGAATCTGTGGTAGATATTACACAATACAAGTTTGATCAGGCTGAAAAGGAACTCAGGGAAAAATTGGTAGATTATTCTGAGCGTCCGGAGATGCAGTCCCAAATCGGAGAAGCTTTTTATATTTGGAAGAATGACCCTGAATTTACAAGTGAAGATATTAGTGAAGAGGAGATAGATGAGCTAACATTTGAGAAATTCTTGGATTGGTTCTTATATGACTTTAAGCTGCTGGATTCAGAAGAAAGGGTAATAGAAAGATTTTACATCGATGAGGGCAAGGAATTATCGGATGCTGAAAAGAGGCTAATAAAAGACTGGATAAAAAGCATATACAGCTTTTTTGAGGTTGAAGAAGTCCTGTCCGGCGAAAAGTGCGTTATAAAAGATATATTTACAGGAAAAGTATTTGAAGTTTTGGACAGGGCATCTTCCAAGCAAATAAAACGTAAGGATATAATTGCAGCAAGACCCCTTAAAATTGGGAATCAAAATTACTTTTCAGGAATAGTCTCACTTTATCCGGCTACTTTTAAAAACCTAATTACTGAATTTTTCGATCAAGAATTTAAAGAGTATAAAAAACTATACGGTAATCAAAAAACTAAAAGTGAGTATTTAAAAGACTGGGGATTTCAGATTGGTTATTACATTGAGGATGTTGCCAACCACCCGCATTTTGTTACGCCCGAAGGTGATGAATTTATACTGGCAATAGCAAATTATTTTGTAGACAAATACGAACAATGCATAAAGAATATCGAGAAAATTAAATCATTAAAAGAGATTAGCGATAAAACCGAAGAAATTAGAATATTCTCTTGGGAAAAAATAGGCAGAAATAAAATTACCGGCATACTTGAGATAGAAAAGACTAAATTACGTATCGAATGCTATTCGGTAGATATGCTTGCAAGAGCAAAATCTAAAATTGAGAAAGAATGCAAAGGGCTCATAAAACACTTGGAAGACACTATAAAAGAACAGGACACGCTCATAGATAGGAACATAAGTGAAACGAAAAAATTAAAGAAATATCCGCTTGGAGTAAAAAACAAGAAGGAACTCGATTCAGAACTAGATAAGCACTACGATAAATGGCTAAACATGCCTCTTGAAATACTGGACGGCGAATCCCCTAAACAAGCTTTAAAGACTAAAGATGGAAGAGTTAAGCTAAGTTCCGTGATAAATGAGCTTGAGGTCATTTATGAACACGCTAGAAACCGCGGAGAACCTTATTACGACGTGAGTAAACTCAGAAAAAAACTCAAGCTAATTTAATTTCAAATTAAAGGCCTATCCATAGCTGTCTTGATGGTCGCTATATCCGTAAAGAAACCATATAACTATAATCATCAAAGCGGCTAGAGAAACCTGTAGAACTAGTAACGATGCTATCTTTAAGTAGGCAAAATCGGGGCTTACATATAGTATAAGCCATCCCCCGGCTATATCGCCCAACGCCGATAAATACGAAGATAGTATAAGCAGGAGTTTCCAGAAGTTGCCAATCTTTGTAAATAGAATCAGATGATTTAAAGTTACAAGGATTATAGCCATTGCGAAGAAGTGGAAATGGGCTTCTTCCAGCATTCCAAGATAACTTCTCGGTGGCCTGAAGTCCTGCTCAGAGCCGAGGTAATACTCCACAACTGACTCATAGCTAAAACCTATTTGAAAATACAAAAGAAGGTTAGTAATCCATAGGAAAAGAAAAAAAAGCACTGTAAAAGCCACAATCAGTTTTAGAAGTGTATTTTTTTTAATATCGGGTGAGATGAAAAAACGCAATATATTCGATCCTCTGTTAGTTTAACTGTCCCTGATCCGAAGCCACTTTAAATACTGCCAGTATTCTTCTTATCGCCTGTGACAAAGAATTTGCTGTAATTGTAGCCCCTGTAATATTCGGTATATCTTTTCCTACCCTTAGAGTATCATCCAAAGTTTTGCCCTCGAAAAGCTCTATCCAATTCTCTCCTGCTTGATAATCCTGCGGTTCGAAAAATGCCAATATTTCCGCTTGCCTTAAGCTCCCATCAGGGTTGATTACAAACATTACAGTCTCGGTCTTGGTTCTTAGCAAATGTGTGTCTATTATAGCATAACCTAAAGTTTTCTCTCCATTTTTAGCCTCATAGATTATATATAGTTTGGACTCATTTTTAGAATAAGCGAGGGACTCAATTGTTTGAGATTGATCAGATGATAAAAAGATTTCTTTTCTCTCTATCTCAACCGCATCAGGGAAGGCTGTATTTAGTGCTTCATCCCTTTTCATATAAACTTTGGATTCTGAAGGAGAAACCATGATGAATGAATATATTGTTATTACTAATAACGCTATTATCGTCTTATTCATAATTCAAGCTACCTTATTAAATACAAATAGCGTAGAAAACGAATTCCTACGCCCTAATTCGCGGACTATATTTAACCAGACTTAAAAGACATATCCAAGTCCAAAATTAAACTGATCCTGAGAATTATTGGCTTCATTATCGAGCCTTTGATACTCTGCTTTAATAACAACATTCGGAATCGGCTTATAGTCAAGCCCGATTGTCAGGTCATCTCTGTCATTAGCAGGGTTTCTAAAAAAGCCTGCCGGCACTTTCGCTTGAGTATTATACTGTTCCCACCTTATAAAAGGGGCCAAATACTGCGCGTACTGACTAGTGAAATTAGCCAGTGAGAGCACATTATATGCTCCTACAACATAATATCCCCACTGTTCGCTGCCTACGGAATCGTCACCTTCCAAATCGTTTAAAGCATTTATCCTAGCACCGTCATCGAGTGTTGTATAAACAAAAAGCCCTCTCGCTTCAAATCCTCTGTACTGAAGCTGCAAGTCCGCCTCATACATCTGGAAGAAACCGCCGAACTTCTCCCCGTTAAATGGTGAGTCAGGGTTATCGATCGCCTCATCCTGACCTGTGTTGCCAAGAAATATGGAAGCTCCCAAAGCCACATACGGGACCGGCTTATAATTCACCCTGCTTACCCAGGCAATGTCATTAAATCTTGCGCGTGAGCCTTTTATACGAAGAGATCTGTTATTTGTGGCTCTAAACCCTCGGGCGTCAAAACTGTTCATTGCGTAGGATCTATAATTTATCGAGCCTGCGGCTCCCAGATCGATATCTCCGAAAACACCCAAGCCATTTTCTCTCCATGTTGTGGGAATTATTTGTGTTTCAACTGAGGGTCTGAATACTCCGAAGAAAGTCGTAGGCTCATGCACTTCGTTTATTATGCCGAAAGGAGCAAGTAAAAGCCCTGCTCTTAAGTTAAGCTCTTGCCAGAGGAGAAAATCTAGGAGGGCAAACTCTACAGATACCGAGCCTGAACTTCCGTCCTGATTTGAAGAAGTGGTCCCATGCTCAAACTCGATTTCAGAATTAAAAATTATCCTGTCGGTAAATTTATACCCGAAATAGAGTACTACTCTCTGAGCATCTACTACATTATCCTCATTCCCCTTAACTTGACCCACGAGCAGCTCTCCGTAACCACCTATGGATAACCCTTTATCTTTTAGATAAACCTTTGATGCTGCCGGAGCCGTCCCGTAGACCTGCTCGTAGGTAGGATCGGAAACAACTGAGGCAGATTTAATATTGTCTATTTCTTCAGCCAGAATGCTTAATTTATCTTCGATCGACTGTAACCTATCATCTGTCATACCTGAACTCTTAAGGTCTTGTAATT
>SMWY01000055.1 GCA_004356555.1 Candidatus Dadabacteria bacterium | reverse complement strand
TAGAAAGCCAGGAATGGCTTGATTCGCTTGATTACGTCATAGATGCAGGTGGAGTGGAGCGTGCTGCTAAACTTATTAAAAAACTCCAGATCCATGCCCAAAAAAGGGGAGCGAGGCTTCATTTTACTGCAAACACGCCTTATATCAATACTATTCCAGTCGAGAAACAACCGCCGTACCCGGGTGACCCCCAGATTGAGTGGAACATTCGAAGCCTTATACGCTGGAATGCAATGGCAATGGTTGTACGCGCCAACCGCCTTGAAGAGGGGATTGGAGGTCATATTTCAACATTTGCCTCCGCCGCTGCGCTTTATGAAGTAGCGTTTAATCATTTTCTGCGTGGCAGAAATGAGAGCCACGAGGGCGACATTGTATATTTTCAGGGACATGCATCTCCCGGAATCTATGCCAGAGCATACCTTGAAGGACGTCTTACGATAGAAAACCTCCAAAACTTTAGACGCGACCTCCAGCAGGAAGGAGGGCTTACATCTTACCCACATCCTTGGCTTATGCCCAACTTTTGGCAGTTTCCAACTGTATCAATGGGGCTAAGTCCTATAATGGCCATCTATCAAGCGCGCTTTAACCGCTATCTTGAGGATAGAGGACTTAAAAAGCCCTCTGACGCTAAAGTATGGACGTTTTTAGGAGATGGTGAGACAGATGAACCTGAAACTTTGGGAGCTATAACTTTAGCCTCCCGAGAGAATTTGGATAATCTTATTTTTGTTGTTAACTGTAATCTCCAGCGCTTGGATGGACCGGTTAGAGGAAATGGAAAAATAATCCAGGAACTTGAATCAATTTTCAGAGGCGCTGGTTGGAACGTAATAAAAGTCATATGGGGAAGCAACTGGGATCCTCTCCTTTCAAAAGATAAGGACGGCATCCTGGTAAAAAGAATGACTGAAGCCTTGGACGGTGATTATCAAAAATACTCCGTAGCTTCAGGTGAATATATTAGAAACCATTTTTTTGGAACTGACCCCAGACTTCAAGATATGGTAAAGAACCTATCCGACACAGAACTTCAGAAATTAAGACGTGGAGGGCATGATCCGGAGAAAATCTACCCCGCATTTAAAGCTGCCGTAGAAAATATCGGATCGCCAACCGTCATACTTGCAAAAACCATTAAAGGATACGGCCTTGGAGAAGCGGGAGAAGGAAGAAACATCACCCATCAGCAGAAAAAACTAAATGAAGAGGAATTGAAACTTTTCAAAAAGCGTTTTGATATACCGATCTCAGACGAAGATATTTCAAGAGCGCCTTTTTATAAACCTCCTGATGACAGCAAGGAGATTAAATACTTAAAAGAGAGGAGACACGAACTAGGGGGTTACTTGCCCAAGCGCGAGGTTATATGTGATCCGATAAAAGCTCCCCCGGAGAAGCTATTTGAAGAGTTCTATAAGGGCTCGGGCAAAAGAGAAGTCGCCACCACTATGGCAATCGTAAGAATGCTAGCCAAACTATTGAAAGATAAAAACATCGGAAAGCTCATAGTGCCTATTGTTCCCGATGAAGCCCGCACTTTCGGAATGGAGGCTCTATTCAGACAGGTAGGAATATACTCTCATGTAGGGCAACTCTATGAACCGGTAGATGCGGAAACTCTTCTTTACTATAAAGAAGCAATTGACGGTCAAATATTAGAAGAAGGCATCACAGAGGCAGGATCCATGTCCTCATTCATTGCTGCCGGGACCGCTTACGCCACTCACGGAATCAACACAATACCGTTTTTTATCTACTATTCTATGTTCGGATTCCAAAGGATCGGAGATCTCATTTGGGCAGCGGGAGATATGAGATGCAAAGGTTTTATGGTAGGAGGCACAGCAGGGCGAACGACATTAGCAGGGGAAGGGCTTCAGCATCAAGACGGTCATAGCCATCTGCTTGCTTATCCTATACCCAACCTCAAAGCATACGATCCGGCTTTCGCATATGAGATAGCAGTGATTATACAGGATGGGATACGCCGTATGTATGTGGAGCAGGAAGACATCTTCTATTACATTACTGTTATGAATGAAACCTACAAGCAGCCGCCAATGCCACAAGGGGTAAAAGAGGGGATATTAAAAGGTATGTATAAATTTAGAGATTCCCAAAACAAAGAAGCCAAACTTCATGCACAGCTTTTCGGAAGCGGTACGATCCTGAACGAAGTATTAAAAGCTCAAGAAGTGCTCGGTGATAAATACGGAGTCGCGGCAGATGTATGGAGTGTTACGAGTTACAAAGAACTCTATCGGGATGGGCTTGAAAAAGAACGATGGAATATGCTTCATCCTTCTGAAATAAGAAGAGTCCCATATATAACTGAGTGCGTTAAAAACTCTCCGGGAGTTTTTGTTGCAGCTTCAGATTATGTAATGGCCCTCCCTGATTCTATATCCCAATGGCTCCCCCGTCCTCTTGTTTCATTAGGAACGGATGGATTTGGAAGAAGCGCCAGTCGAAAAGCGCTAAGGGACTTTTTCGAAGTTGACTGGAGATACATAATTCTTGCCGTACTAGCTTCACTTACCTGGGAGAAAAAAATTGAGCCGAAAATTGTAGAAAAAGCTATACTGGATCTAGACATTAACCCCAGCAAAGCCAATCCTATGATTTCATAATAGTGAAAATTCGGGGCTCGGGAATTGGTGTCAAGAAGCCTTTATAAAAGATATAATTTAGTATCAAGAAATAATTTATAAGGTAGGACTAAATGACGATTGAATACAAGCTGCCCGATCTCGGGGAAGATATCGAAACAGGGGATGTAATAGGTGTATTTGTATCGGCTGGAGATAAAGTAGCAGAGGATCAGCCTCTTTTAGAAATCGAGACGGATAAAGCCGCAATTGAAATTCCGGCACCCGCTGCTGGAATTATCAAGGAAGTCCATGTAAAAGAGGGTGATACAATCAAAGTCGGCCAGCTTTTAGTCACTATTGAAGATGGTGCAGGAAATGCTACAGATCAGGAGCTCAAAAAGGCTAGTACTGAGATAGCCGAAAGTGAAGATGAGGAAATTGAGAAGCTAGCGGAGAAAGAAGTTGAAGAAGAGATGGATGCTGATCCTGAACCTAAAGTGAATGAAAACATAGATAGCAAAATAGTAGACGAACCACTCGAATTATTTCCAGACAAAGAAAAACCCAGCCCAGTTTTAAAAGAAGGGAAGGGACAGCAAATTGCCTCAGATAAGGCAGAACTTGTATCTAACAAAAAAGTACCCGCTTCACCATCAGTAAGGAGATTAGCAAGAGAGCTTGGAGTGGATATAAATCTGGTATCAGGCTCAGGTCCTGGAGGGCGATTATCGCAACAAGACGTCAGAGATTATGCGCCGGGGAAAGAGCCTAAATCCATAAGTGAAAAACAAACTCTTGACCCTACAAAAATAAAAAGACAGGAGCTTGAAGGTACTTCAGAGACGGACAAATGGGGAGAGATAGAACGTACCCCGATGTCTAAGGTTAGAAGGCTCACAGCAGAGCGTCTTACCGAGGCATGGACAGCACCTCATGTAACGCAATATGACAAAGCTGACATAACCGAGCTAGAAAAGCTTAGAAAAGAATTTGGTCAGGAAGTAGCAAAAGCGGGAGGCAAATTAACAATGACTTCTATTATCCTCAAAGTAATTGCCTCTGCCCTTAAAGTCTTTCCTCAATTCAACGCGAGTGTGGATATGGGAAATGGAGAAATCCTATACAAAAAGTATTACAACATTGGAGTAGCCGTAGATACAGATAGGGGTCTCCTTGTGCCTGTAATAAAAAACGTAAATAAAAAGAATATAACTAAATTGTCTGTTGAGCTCACCAAATTGTCTGAAAAAGCAAGGAATAAAAAAATCTCTGTAGACGAACTTCAGGGAGGCACTTTTACAATAAGCAATTTAGGCGGGCTGGGCGGTACATATTTCTCACCTGTACTAAACGCCCCCGAAGTTGCCATACTTGGTATTTCACGCTCCGCTGTTGAACCTGTCTACATAGACGGAGATTTCAAACCCAGACTCATGCTCCCACTGTCTCTTTCTTATGATCACCGCTTAATAGATGGAGCGGATGCCGTAAGGTTTTTACGCTGGGTAATAGAAGCGCTCGAAGAGCCTTTTAAACTACCGCTGGAAGGCTAGATCATCTTAACTATTACATGATGAGATAATTATGAGCAAGGCTGAAAACACAACACAAGTAGCTATCATTGGAGCCGGCCCGGGAGGTTACCCTGCTGCATTTTTAGCTGCTGACCTAGGACTTCAGGTCACAATGATAGATCCTGAGGATAATCCGGGCGGAGTATGCCTCTACAGAGGCTGCATTCCCTCTAAAGCGCTACTTCACACCGCTAAAGTTATTTCAGAAGCCAAACATTCCGCACACTGGGGAATAACGTACTCTAAGCCTAAAATTGACTTAGATAAATTACGAGATTGGAAGAATCAAGTTGTACAAAAATTAGTAGGCGGCCTAGGTATATTATCCAGACAGAGAAAAGTCGTTTACATACAGGGTAGGGCGACTTTCTTAGATTCAAGCACTCTTGAAATAAAAAAGGCCGACGGCACTACGGAAAAGTTGAAATTTGAGTACGCAGTAATTGCAACTGGCTCTCGTCCGGCTAAGATTCCCACGTTCCCAAATGATTCTCCTCATTTACTGGATTCAACCTCAGCCCTTGATTTGCCCGTAATTCCCAACACCATGCTTGTCGTTGGAGGGGGTTACATTGGCCTTGAACTTGGGACAGTATACGCGGCTTTAGGAACAAAAGTTTCTGTAGTTGAAATGACCTCAGGGCTTATGCAGGAGGTCGATAGAGACTTGGTAAGGGTGCTCCAAAAAAGCTCTGCGCAAAATTATGAGTCGATTATGCTCAACACCAAAGTTGTAGACATTAAAGAGACTAAAAAGGGCTTACAAGTTAAATTTGAGGGTAACGAGATAGAGAAAGACGAGCTGATATTTGACAAAGTACTTGTATCAGTAGGACGAAGACCCAACTCAGAAAACCTGGGATTGGAAAACACAAAGGTCCAAATTGATAAGAAAGGCTTTATAGAAATTGACGGGCAGAGAAGAACGTCTGATCCCAATATATTTGCAATTGGAGACGTCGCAGGAGAGCCAATGTTAGCCCACAAAGCCACACATGAAGGGCGCGTTGTAGCACAAGTGCTCGCCGGAAAGAACAGGGTCTTTGAACCCAACGCTATTCCTGCTGTCGTATTTACAGATCCTGAGATCGCCTGGTGCGGACTGACTGAGACTGAAGCAAAAGAAAAAAATATAAAGGTGAAAGTAGCCAGGTTCCCATGGGGAGCCTCAGGACGCGCTACAACACTTAATAGAAATGACGGCGTGACAAAGCTCATTATAGATCCACAAACCCAGAGAGTACTCGGTATGGGCATTGTAGGGTCTGGGGCAGGAGAGCTTATTGCCGAAGGTGTTTTAGCAATCGAAATGTCGGCCCTCGCCTCTGATATCGAGCTTACGATACACGCTCATCCTACTTTATCTGAAACTGTTATGGAATCGGCTGAAGTTTACTATGGTCTTAGCACACACATGTATAAACCCAAAAGAGAAAAATAGAACTTCAACTATGAGCAAAAATTCAGAACACTCTCAAGAAAATTCATCTGAACAGGAAATAGCGCGCCTTAGCATACTTCCTGAAGACCGCTATTTAAAAGCTATCGTCGATATGGTCAGCGATATAGCATATGTAAGCGGGCTTTCTAAGAAAGACACTGCAAACCTAGACAAAGTACTTATAGATATATTCGGGAACATTGTAAAATTCGGCTTCGGCGGTGATACATGCCAACCTATCGATTTAATAATATCTAAACGTCTTCACTCTTTTGTAATTGCTTTTGAGGACAAAGGACTCCCGTTTGATTACGAGAAAATGGAGCACGGGGAAGACAAGAGATTCAAATCCTATCTATCCAAAGGCTATGCCGATCAAGTTCATTTTTATGCTTTGGGAAATCAGGGAAACAGGACAGAGATAGTGAAGAATCTGCCTGCTTCTGACATAAGAGATGAGATGGATATCTCAGAGCATCATAACCATTTAAAAGTAGAGCCGGTTGGCCCTGATGCTGAAATCAAGATAGATATTTTCAAACACAATAAAGTTCACGAACTGGTGAGGTTAGTTTATAAGTGTTACGGTTACACTTACGCAAACGAATTTATGTATTATCCAGAGCAGATAGAAGCCCGCCTCCATGCAGATGTAATGTCATCATGTGGTGCTTACAGCAGCGACGGGGAGCTGATAGGCCACCTTGCTCTTATTTTCAGTAAACCCGGCGCCAAAGTTGGTGAATCAGGAGAAGCCGTTGTTGATCCACGCTACCGTGGACAAGGTGTTTTTCCAAAAATGAAAACTTATTTAACCGAGCATGCCGCCTCTCGAGGAGTAGTAGGAGTTTACGGAGAAGCGGTAACGGTTCACCCTTACAGCCAGAAGGGAAGCCTTGAACTGGGCTCATGCGAAACGGGATTTTTGCTGGGTTACAGCCCGGGTACTGTTTCATTTCAAAATATATCTGAAGATGACAAGCCAAGACGACAATCTATAGCTCTCATGTTTACTCCTATACTCAAAAGTAAGCCTGCTAAAGTTTATGTGCCAGAAGTATATCAAGAGATAATTGAAACAATCTATAGTCGGATTAGGTATGAAAGAAAATTTATTTCAGAAAATAAAAAATCGAAGTACTCTGAAAAAGGGAATGGTCATATAAAAGTATCTATCCGCTCAGACCACAACCAGGGGATAATCACGGTCTATAAATATGGCAAAGCTACTTTTGATGAAATTCATTTCCATCTAAAGCAGCTTTGTCTAGAGAGAATTGATTGTATTTACGTCGACCTGCCTTTAAATAAAAAGGGGACAGGATATATTGCTTCCCGACTCCGCGAACTCGGGTTCTTCTTTGGATATATAATCCCTGAATACTCCGACTCGGACGTTCTAAGGCTCCAATATCTAAACAACGTCGAAATCTCAAAAGAAGATATAAAAACCGCATCAGAATTTGGACAGTATCTCTTAGACACAATAATGGGCGACAGGTCTGAAGTTAGCACTTGAACTCTATTAATAATTAAGAACCTAAAAGCATCTTAAGTCTTTCCGTATACAGGTACAGCGGCTCCGCTAATTGGGTCGCCTTTCTTGGAGCATAGAAATGTAATCACCTCCGCAATCTCTTTTGGCTTTACCCACTTCGCTTGGTCCGCCTTGGGCATATCCTTTCTATTTGTAGGAGTGTTAATAGTGCCTGGGATAATAGCGTTTACATTTATATTATATTCAGCTAACTCATCCGCCATAGACTGAGTAAGATTAAGCACT
>SMWY01000054.1 GCA_004356555.1 Candidatus Dadabacteria bacterium | reverse complement strand
TAGGAGGAGACGATGCAACCAACGGTTGGTTTGGTGCTGACTACTCTCCAGGCGGGACTGATTTTGAGATAAACGATAGCGTGCAGAATCTCAAGCCGTAGTTACTGTTTGTCTACACTAGAAGTAACATTTTACTCAGAACTAATCTAGGGTACTGAGTCTTCTAAATATTATTATTTTGTAGGTGATTAAGAACGTTTCAAGGATTTTCTGTGATCTTTTCGAGCATCCTTCAGGTATACTAACTTCCTCTAAAGAGGATTTGAATAATAAAATTAGCATTTCTCTAATTATCACAAGTCTAGTTCATGAATAAAAAGAAGACTATCTTTTCTTTACTCCTTCAATATAAATATTCTTTCCTTGCAGGCTTAATAGCTCTATCATTAGTGGACATTTGTCAGCTTTCTATTCCACTCATAATAGAAAGAGTGATAGATGCCCTTACATTAGAAGACGCTACAATTAGCGATATCTCCAAATACGGTCTTTATATGCTGATCATTGCCATAGTCATGTCAGTTTTTAGATTCTTTTGGCGATATTTCATAATGGGGGCTGCAAGAAAGATAGAACAGTCTTTAAGAAACGACTTCTTTGCCCACCTTCAGAGCCTTAACTTTGATTTCTTTTCAGAAAAAAAGGTTGGCGATCTTATGGCCCACACCGTAAACGATGTTGAGACACTAAAATTTGCATGTGGGCTGGGAGTACTCGTTGCTTATGACGGTATTTTTCTTTTGGTCTTTATTTTCGCAGCAATGCTATATATATCCCCTCAGCTTACTTTGTACGCTTTCATACCATTTCCCATACTTGGTGTAGTGATATATATGTTCGGTAAGATGATTGAGCAAAGGTTTCAGAGAGTACAGGATTCTTTCTCCGAACTCACTGAAAGCGCAAGGGAGTCAATATCTGGAATCAAGGTTGTTAAGGCATTTGTAAGACAGGATAAAGAGTTAAAAGACTTTGCTCGTTCCAGCAATAACTATTTGGATAGAAACTTGAGCTTAATAAAGATCTGGGGAGTTTATCAGCCTATTATCACCTTCACTGCGGCATCAGCTACGGCAATATTCCTATGGCTTGGCGGTATCGATACGATAACTCTCGATATAACATTGGGCAGCTTTGCGGCGATTTTAGTTTATTTGACAATGCTTACCTGGCCTATGATGGCAATGGGCTGGGCTGTAGACATTATTAAAAGGGGGAACGCTTCACTAAACAGGATTAATGCGGTGCTCTCTATTAAACCCAAATCAATATCAGAACCTAATGCCATAGAGTTTGATATTAAAGGAAACATCGAGTTTCGGGATTTAAGCTTTTCATACAAAGGCAAAAGAGCGTTAAGTGACGTTTCATTAAAAATTGCTCTTGGCAATGCAATGGGTATTACAGGAACAACAGGTTCAGGGAAAAGCACCCTCTTTCACTTGCTTACCAGAATTGAAGACCCGCCTGACGGCTCTATTTTTATAGACGGCATGGATATAAAAAAGATTAAAAGGGGATCTTTAAGAAAAGGAATTATTTATGTACCCCAGGAAACCACAGTATTTAGCGGTACGATTAGGGACAATATTTCTTTTATGAATCCTGAGATTACAGAAGCACAAATTGAAGATGCTGCGAAAATTGCTGAAATATATGATGAAATCATGGAATTTCCGGGAGGCTTTGACGCTAGAGTAGGCGAGAGGGGTCTTAGTCTATCCGGCGGTCAACGACAAAGGGTTGCATTAGCAAGGGCTATTTTGTTGAAACCAAGTGTTTTAATCCTTGATGATGTTTTCTCCTCACTAGACCTTAAGACCGAAAGTCTAGTCCTAAGGAATCTGAGAAGAGAAATGAAGGGAAGCACGCTTTTAGCAATTTCGAGCAGGGTTCCATCAATAAGCGGATTTGACTCAATAGCCGTCTTTGAAAACGGTAGGCTTGTAGAGCTTGGTAACCACGATGAACTCATGGCCAAAAGTGGTATCTATCATGGTCTTTATAAAATTCAGACTTTTGAATAGGGCATCATATTAAGATATGAATCATATTGATAGAAATGTAGTAGTTAGCTATTTCGCATACGGCTCTAATATGAACCCCGCCAGAATGAGGGAAAGAGGAGTGATGTTCTATTCCAGAGAGCTCTTAGTGCTTACGGGTTACGGCTTGAAATTCAATAAGATAACTCCTCATAGTCCAAATACTGGCGCTGCCAACATCGTTCCGGATGAGAAGGGTGTGGTTGAGGGGATACTATATGAGATCACATGGGCCGGAATCCGAAATTTAGATAAGCATGAAGGTTATCCGACCGAATATAACAGGGTAAAACTAAAAGTTACACTCAGTGAGGGAACTGAAAAAGAGATACTAACTTACATGGCCCATCCCCATAGGACCCAAGAAGGTTTAAAACCAGCCCGGTTTTATCTTGAGCATCTTCTTCAAGCCGAAGATATTTTATCTGAGAACTACTATAATCAATTAAAAGTAGTAGAGACTTCGGATTGATTTTTCTGCTTAACCGTTTCTTAATGCTAAAAAGTTATTATTAGGGCTATTAACGATTATATTTGGTATAATTTAGTGACTAATCTAATACGGGGATGTTCAAGATGGCCGAGAAAGTAAGAAAACTCTATCGTTCAAGTCATGATAAGATGTTAGCGGGCATATGTGGAGGTTTAGGGGAAATGTTCTCTGTAGATTCAACTATGATCAGATTGGTTGTTGCAGCCCTGGCGCTTTTTACTTTGGGAACTGCCGTGGTTGTATATATTCTGGGCTGGATAATTATTCCCGAAGGGCGTCAGGAGTAGTACATTCTTAATTTGCGATACCTAAAACTGCATAGTGTTATCCACTAATTGGTAAGTAAAATCTGTTAGTGACCGTGCTCTCTGGTAGAATCCTTACTAACTAAAAATCAAAACAGTTATATAGAAAAGAACATAGGAGTAGATGTGAACTATCTAGAAGTTGCTGAAAAAACTGCAAGAGAGGCTGGTGTTGTTCTTTTAGAAAATCTGGGCAAAGTTAAAAAGATTGAATTTAAAGCCAAAAATAGCTTAGTAACCGAAGTAGATAAGCTTTCAGAAGAAATAATAATTAACAACATTAAGAAGAGTTTTCCTTCACATGATATTTTTGCTGAGGAATCCGGAAGACATTCAGAAAATTCAGACTATCTCTGGTTGATAGATCCCATTGACGGTACTACTAATTACGCTCACGCGTATCCATTTTTTTCAATATCTATAGCGCTTGAGGTTAAGGGAGAAGTTGAGATCGGTTTGGTTTATGATCCAGTAAAAGACGAGATGTTTACGGCTGAAGCAGGTAAGGGGGCGTATTTAAACGGTGAACTTATCAAAGTCTCGAAATCAGACTCTATAGAACATAGCCATGTCTGTACCGGGTTTATGCACGAAATCGAGTGGATGGTAGAGGCAAATATAAAACACTTCGGTAATTTTATAAGACGTGCTAGGGCAGTTAGGAGAGACGGCTCAGCTGCGCTAGATGTTTGTTATGTCGCATGCGGCCGGTTTGACGGGTTTTGGGAGCTTGGACTTAATCCTTGGGATACCGCTGCTGCAGTATTAATCTTAAAAGAGGCGGGTGGACAAGTAACCACATTCTCCGGTGATGAGTACAGTATTTATATAAAGGAGATTCTTGCCTCAAACTCTATTATTCATGGTCAAATGATGGAAATTTTAGCTCTTGAGGGTTAAATTTCCTCGTACTGTAAGTCTCTAACAAATCAGAATTGCAAATCGATTTAATTTTATTGAAGAGCAGAGTGTATGTATAATCTCCTAAAACCAATCTGATACTAGTGGGCAATAATGATCTCTGAACAATTAAAAGAATTGATTCGTCCGGCAATACTTGTACAGAAATTAATCTGGTTTGTTATTGTGGGTTCTATAATTTTTTACATAGGCTTTGTTTATATTTTTATAGGCGGTAATAAATCTTTAACGTCTTCTATTGGTAGCAATCTAGAATTATTAATATATATCCTTACCGGGGCTTTCTTATTAGGGTCGATCTTATATTATCGTTACTCACTTTCAGATAGCAGGCTCAAGCACTTCTTAAGTAGAGACGTCGATCTCGAGTTCTTAGCAAAAGATCCGAGGACAACAAAAATAGATACTGGCAAGCTCGCCAAGCTTAATTCTTTATCTGTTTTAGAGGCCAGAATATATTCCCTTATGTTTGAGCTTCAGAAGATCACAATCTTAAGTTTAATTTTAAACGAGCTAATAGTGATATTTGGTTCTGCCATAGCTTTTATGAACGAAGACGTTTCAAAAATTGTTCCATTCGGTATCGTTTCGCTTGTTTTGAGTTTTTGGATGTTTCCCAGAGCGCAGTCAATAATAAAAAGAGCAGAGCAACTAATATCTACTAACGAATAGCATGTAGTTGCCTATCATACACGGCGCAAAAAAACGCCGTGTATGATAGAAACAGAATTAATTTCTTACTACTTTTCGATGGGGATGAAGTCAAACTTCTCATCCGCATAAAAATAGAATATGCAGGGTTCGTCCGATACGCATGCCGTTACGTGCTCAGCCCCTGCAGGTACATACCAGTACGATCCGGGCGTAAGCTTGGGCGGGTCCTTCTCATCACCGAACGGGTTTGTCATGACTCCCCCGATACTACAACTCCTTGATACGCGCCCGTGTGAGTATGCAGCGGAGATGCCGAATTGGGCTTAAATTTACCCACTGTACCGTGCGCTCCTGTCATCATATCCCCGTTTACTGAAGACATGCTTACAAATGGGGCAATCTCGACCCATTCAAGCTGATCAAACGTTACTACGGCAGGTTTATCCTCAGCAACACTTACACTCGCGTAAAACGATAGGACAAATAGTGCCGCCAATATGGCTGCAACATATCCCTTACTTCCAAGCGTTGTTCTTACTACATTCATATTACCCCTCCAAAAATTTTTGATGTGTGTATAAATATATGTAGAGTAAGAAGTACAAGCAATGCTTAAATGTATCAATTTATTGCCTGATCGTCCAAAAGGGTGATATTTAGATTGAAAAGAGTAATATTTAGATTATGGATATACTTAGTGAAATTTTAAAGACTATTAATCTAAGTGGCACCGTGTACAAGAGAATTAATCTCTCCTCCCCATGGGGTATAAAAT
>SMWY01000053.1 GCA_004356555.1 Candidatus Dadabacteria bacterium | reverse complement strand
TTCTCAGCTACTTTATGAGTTCCTTTCTTGAATCTTCCGGCCCAAGGTTTCTTTATCAATTTATCTCTCCTATTAGTCTCAATATATTACCAAGATTTTCCATATGTTAGAACATCATATCGTAGAAACTTTATCATGTGAGGAGAGTATATATAAGTGTAGAGGATAAAAAAATGATTAAAATTATTCGGCTGTCAGGCAATTCTTTATTTCGCTAGATTGATTTTAAAGCTGAAATGGCTTCGTCAACATGCTTTTTGTAGTTTAGTTGAGAAGAGAAAATATGTCGGATAACGCCTTGTTTATCTATAACATATGTAACCCGTCCCGGAACTATTCCGAGTGTTTTCGGCACTCCATATAGTCTTCTAACTCTTTCGTCAGCGTCGCTTAGCAATATGAAAGGTAGTCTGTTTTTTTTAGAGAATTGTTTATGAGAATCTACGGAATCTGAACTTATTCCAAGAATTTCGGCATTATTAATTTTTTTGAATTCATCGAAGTTGTCTCTGAAGTGACATACTTCTTTAGTACATATTGTAGTGTTATCTTTCGGATAGAAGAATAAAACAACGGGGCTTGCGCCAATGAAATCTTTAAGCTCTACGGTTTGCCCAGTCTCAGATAAGAGTTTGAAGTTTGGAGCTAGGTCACCTACTTTTAAAGATTTCCCCACGTATCGGCTCTCCTATTATCTTTCAAGTTAGCTTACCTAAAAATTACAACAAGCTTAGTTAAGTTATGTCTTGGATTGGTTATCTAGAATTGTAAACAGGCTAAGTATCTCTCTCAGGTGACGAGTCATAAGAAAGTTATTACGAACGTATTCTTTTGCTTTTCTGCCCATTTCTTTTAGTTTCTCCGGGTCACTTAATAGCTGTTGTATCCTGAGAGCTGCGCCTTCTGGTGTGTCGACAAGAAAGCCTGTATGGTGGTTAATAACCTGGAGGCGAATTCCGCCCGTGTTGCCCCCTATTACAGGTTTTCCTTTCCACATTGCCTCAGTTACGGTAAGGCCAAATCCTTCCTTTAGTGATTTTTGAAGCACTATGTCTGATATTCTCTGAAGTGCATTGATCGTTTTATGAGCATCAGGCGGTAAAAGGAGTATATGTATATCCGGATCATCTCCCGCAGCATCTCTTACCTCTCTTAAAACTTCCTCCCCTTCAGGATCGTCTGTTGCTCCTCCTCCAGCTAGTACCAATTGTATCTCCGGCACAGATTGCTTAGTTAGCTTGTAAGCATCTATTACACCCAACGGGTCTTTAAACCGGTCATATCTCGATACTTGAAGCATAATCGGTCTTTTACGGTCGAGATCAAACTCTTCATAAGTAGATTCGATTTCTGTTTGATCAAGATCCATGTTTTTATCACTTAGCGGATCAATGCTTGGAGGGATCAGATACTGTGTATGAGGAAGCTGCTGGGCAAAGTCCGCAAGTGAAAAAAAGCTTGCGTCGTAATCCTTCACGTATTGACTCAAATAATTCCACACTGGTGGATGAGGTTTACTTGCATCGATATGGCAGCGCCAAACCCACTTCCCTTTTCGGTTTGGACAGAGCGTTAGTAAAGGGGCCGGCTGAAGGTCATGTATGATGACATAGTCAGCGTCTTCTAATATTGGGCGGAGTATATCAGCGTTCTTAGAGTTAGTCTCTTCATATGCCTTTAGTAAATCTTCTGAAATGTGGACCGGGTCTCCCTGAAGGGCGTTATGCATGCTTTTTGTGCATTGGTAAAATTTATCTTCACCACTTATTACTTCCCAGCTCGTATCTATCCCAAGCTCGTTCATAAGAGGGACCATTTTCATGAGTATCTCCGCTACCCCCCCTCCAACGCGAGTGGAGTTTACATGTACGAATTTAGCCCCCTTTAAAGGAGCTGAGAGTTGCTGGAGATGATCTACCGCATCATTACCGGCAACTCTTGCGTAAGCGTGTAGGAGATCACTCATTTTTTAACTCCTTCGAAATACCCTTTAAATATTTGAGAAACTTTTATGCGTAGTTCTGACAATGTAAAAAAGTATGGATCCAACTTAGAGATTTGTTGGGTTAACCCTTTATCTTCGTCACCAAACAGCGAAAGCCATGAAGATATATCATCTGACCTTATTTTGGAATCTATAAAATGAAAATATATGCTTCCCAATGATAGATTGGGCAGTAATTCCATTAGTTCTTCGGGTTTTGATATAGTATGTTTTGTGTCAAATACAACAATTTCTGAGCGGATGAATTGGAATTGCTCACCTTCTTTTGTATTTATGGATGATTTGTTTTCTTCCAAACTTAACTCTACTACTTCTATTAACTTTCTTCTAAGGTCTTCTATATCAGAAAACATTCCCGGATTAATTAGACTGAGGCGCTCGGCAAGCTTAATGTCATGAAGATTACTGTATGTCCAGGAAGCAAAATCGTTATTGTACTCAGGTTCCTCAAAGCTTGAGCGAAGCTTTTTAGCCCAAAAATGGTAAAGGATAGATTCAGGGTGAATAGTCAGCAGTTGGTCTCTTAGCTCTTTAAGATTTTTTGCACGCACCCCTGTTGCCATGTTTAAGATTGCACAGTCTTTTATATTAAAAGTTTGTATATTTTCGTTTTTGGGAGGCATAATTAGAGACGTAAGTATAGAGACTTTTTACCAATACTCAATGTTGCATGTAAAAAGATTAGATTGCTTAACCAAAAATGTTTTTAGGAGAAATAATGATGGAAGTATTTGAATGTGTATCAACCTTGAGTTCTATCAGAAATTACATAAAAAAGGAAGTGCCCGATGAGGTTATGATGGAAGTTTTAGAGGCGGGCAGGCTTGCTCCGAGCGCTCATAATGACCAGCCATGGCAGTTTATTCTTGTAAAGGATAAAGCCAGATTGAGTGAGATGGAAAAATATTGCATAAGCGGAAGGTTCATATCTCAGGTTGATTTCGCAGTTGTTGTTGTCACCGATCCCTCCTCCAAATGGCATGAGATAGACGGGACTCGTGCTGTCCAGAATATGGTTTTAACTGCTTGGAGTCATAAGCTAGGCTCGTGCTGGATAGGTAGACTTGATACTAAAGGACTGATGGAATATCTAAATATCCCCGGAGACTTAAATATTTTGACTGTTCTACCGTTTGGACATTTTGACGAGAGGCTGATCGGCTCTGTAAAGTACAGAAAAGGTCCGGATGACGTTTTTCATCTCGATACCTATGGAAACAAAATGTAAACATGTATTTCGTTATTTCTTTTTAAGGGGGGTGTTTTACCCTCTTTAGTGGATTATTATGTTCATTAATAGCATTTCAATTTTAAGACGGTTTCTTATAAATTACAAATCGTCTAAACTCCGTCACAGTAGTGAGTCTTAAATTACGGAATAATCTAAAAGTCTGAATTGAGGTATAAATGAGCTTTTATCCTCGCAGCTTTTAATAATTTTGATAGCGTTCTTATCCTGTCTGATTTTGACTTTATGCATCATGTGATCGGACTGCGACAGGAATTTGATAAGAGATTTTTTGTCATTCTTCTTAGAATTCTTGAGTAAGAATTCTGAAATTTCTGTAATTCCGGTTTCTTTTCTCAAGTAGTATTCTGCTGCCTGTGTTTCATTACTATGACATGAACGTCCTCTATAGCAGGGTAGATGAACTTTTCCCTCTTCATATTGTTTCATAAGGTCTTCAGCAACCTTGCCATCTCTTAGCCGTCCGTAAACTAGGCCATGTGGCAGGCATACAAACGTTGAAGCGAATCTATGTCCGCCTATGTGAGTTGTTTCCCATGTCCGTGAGCCATATTTGCTCTTGGCAATATCCAGATAAACCGGCATGCCGAACTTGCCACAGCATGTGTCGTGTTCACCGTTGGTGCAGATGATAAATATTTTCTCATCAGACATATGCTTTTTGGATTTTAGAATTTTCTTAATATCCAGTGACAACAGTTCTTCATAGTTCTCAAGTTCGAACTCATAGAGCCTGGGATTAGTTTCATCAGATGCTGCTAGGTAAAACTTAAAATGTTCGTTTGTGTTTTTGTGCTTTTTAATCAGCTGAAGACGAGAATTGGGTACAGCTTTAAGCTGTTTATTTAAAAAGGATTTTACAGCTTTAGGTATTTTACTGTCTTTAAATGCTTTAGTAGACCAATGCCCCCTATATTCAAGCAAGAACCAGACGTCTACCCTTGGAGCCGTTCCATACATCTCCTCATTAGAGTTAAGCGAACTTTCATAGCAGAACATATTATTTTTTATTGGCATATTCTTCTATTGTTATGGGATGCGTTATATTCGCTCAATTATAGTGGCCGTCGCCATTCCGTGACCTATACACATTACCTGAAGACCAAGCTGACCGTCTACGCGCTCAAGTTCATAAAGAAGCTTGGTCATCAAGACAGCTCCCGTAGCACCTAATGGGTGGCCGTGAGCAATGGCGCCGCCATTGGGGTTTACTTTATCCATATCAGGCTTAAATTCTTTTGCCCAGGCTAGGACGACTGACGCAAATGCTTCATTAATTTCTATTACGTCCATATCCGAGAGGTTCAGTCCGGCTTTTTGGAGCACTTTAGTTGTTGCAGGTATAACTTCCAGAAGCTGCAAAGTAGGGTCACCACCGACCACGACTCTGGCAAGAAATTTTGCTCGCGGTTTAAATCCGTCTGCAACCGCAGTATCCTGATCAGCTAATAATATTGCAGCAGCACCGTCTGATATCTGACTGGCATTGGCCGCTGTAATAACACCCTCGGCCCTAAAAACCGGAGCTAACTCGGACATTTTTTCAAGATCAGGCTTAAAGCGTATTCCTTCATCATAATTCAGTTCAAAAGGGTGTCCTTCCCTATCCAGCCCATCTATAGGAATTATCTGGGCTTTAAAAAATCCTGACTTAGTGGAACGCGCGGCTCTTAGCTGGCTTTGAAAGCTAAATTGGTCAAGTTCTTCTCTCCTAAGTCCGTACTTTTCCGCAATGCGTTCTGCAGATTCCCCCTGGTGTATTATTTCATATTTCTTGAATATTTCAGGGTTTAGAATCTCGTAACCCCCATTAATGTCCGAAGACATAGGTACACGTGTCATTGACTCGACTCCACCTGCTATTAAATATTCGGAGTCACCTGCGGCAACTGCCTGAGCTGCGAAATGTAGTGCCTGCTGGCTTGAGCCGCACATACGGTTAAGGGTTATGGCAGGTACAGATTGCGGCAGGTCTGAAAGTAGAACTGCAAGTCTTCCTATATTAAACCCCTGCTCGTTAACTTCAGTTACACATCCGGTTACAACATCCTCTATTGTATCCCCTGAAATGCCGGTTCTTTTCAATAAATTATTAATGACATGAGCATAAAGTTCATCAGGCCTTATTTCCCTCAACGCCCCACGGTTTCGGCCAATTGGGGTTCTAAGCGCTTCTATTATTACAGGTTCTCTCATAGGTTTAATCTCTAGTAAGTTCTTTAATCACTTTTTGTTCTTCGGTAAAGTTAAAGTCCATCTGAGTTCCTCATACATTTTTGTTTAATGTTGCGGCATTTAGTGATATTTTACATTAGAAGAAAAATTATAACACGTAAAGGAGTAAATATGGTTGATAAAGTAATAGGGATAGATATTGGCGGTACTAATCTAAGAGGTGCCTTGGTAAGCAGGGAAGGGGGAATTCTCAAACGAATGGAAATTTCATCTCAAGCAGATCAGGGAATAGATAAAGTTATCGAGAACTTAGCGGGTTTTATTAAGGATATAAGCGAAGGGGAAAATGTATGTAATATCGGAATGGGGATTCCGGGAATAATAAATTCTAAAGATGGGGTAATAACTCAGGCTCCAAATATATTGAATGTGGATGACTATCCATTAAGAGCTGTACTCAATGAAAAGTTAGGTAGTGATATTAATATTGTTATAGAGAACGATGCTAATAGTGCGGCGGTAGGGGAGTGGTGGATGGGGGCCTCTAAAGACGTGAATTCAATGATAATGATTACAATGGGTACAGGTGTTGGAGGGGGGCTTATTCTGGACGGCAAGCTTTGGACTGGGGCCGACGGTATGGCTGGTGAGATCGGTCACATCACAATTTATCCAGATGGAGCTAAATGTAAGTGCGGGAATTACGGCTGTCTCGAGAGCTATGCTTCTGCTACGGCAATCAGGAGGATGGTAAGAGAGGGGCTAGAAGACAAGAGTTTGAATACGATCTTAAGAGAAAGCACTAAAAATATTGAGGTAGAAGACATACCTCAGATTGTTATGGAGGCTGCCGGCGCCGGGGACGGCTTTTCACTCGGGATTTGGGAAGAGGTTGGAAAAGCTTTGGGGATTGGGATAGCTAGTCTTATAAATCTATTAAATATTGAGATGGTTGTTATAGGGGGCGGGGTATCTAACGCATGGGATTTATTTATTGACAAGACTTATGAAGAAGCACGGAGAAGAGCCTTCCGTGCTCCGATGAAGAGGACTAAAATCCAAAGAGGTCTTCTCAGAGATGACGCAGGAATCTTAGGATCTGCACATTTAGCTTTGAAGAGTTCCAATGAGAAAAAGCCCTAAAACCATCTTGGCCTGATCAACTTTATCATTAATACTTCCTTTTTTTTGTCTGTAACTTTGAATCTATTATCTAACCTTATACCGCCTAGCCACATAATTTCATCTTTAGAGATGAAAATCGGGACTCTGGATCTTAGGAATTTCGGTAACTTTATATCGGTAAAATAGTCCTGGAGTTTTTTAGAAGTTGTCATTCCAAGTGGGGAAAACCGGTCACCAGGTTTAAAGTTTCTAACTTCAATTGGAAAGCTGACTGTTTCAGGATCGAAGTATGCCACACTCTCGTCGTTTTCAGCAAGCTCATCTGTCTTGATATATTCTATAGAAACAGAAAACTCAGGGAAGCTCCATTTCCCGGGAGATTGAATATTATATGAAAACTCTAGTTCAAGCTCGGACTTCTTGGTCACCAGAAAAGTATCGTAACCCTTAACAATTACAGTTCCTTGGGGGAGCTTGACCTCGCCCGATGCTGTTTCAGATAATAAAAAATCATCTGCTGAAACTATGTGAGTCGAGGAAATATTTTTCAAGCTAGTGTTAAGCTTTTCAATTGTAAGTCTAAGTAAAGAGAACCTTAGAGGTTTTTCAACGCTCCTATAATATTTTAAATCCCCGATCAATTCTGATTTGTTTGGGCTGAATATATCGTCAAAATGTTTAAGGGCTTCTTTTCTAATAAACTCTTCCTCTGATCTTAAGATCTCTGCTGTTCGTGACAGTGTCTCTTTTATCTGAGGATTGTAGCTCTCAAGCTCAACTAAAAGGTCTTGCCTGATCCTGTTTCTTAAAAATTCAGGTGACTCATTTGTCGAGTCCTCCACCCACTCTACTCCTTTAGATCTGAGATACTCTTCAATCTCCGAGCGGGAGGTATCGATTAAGGGTCTTACGATGGAGTTTGAGACGGGGGGAATGCCGGATAGCCCCCTTGAGCCGCTTCCCCTTAAGAGTCTCATTAAAACAGTCTCCGCCTGGTCATCCAGAGTATGAGCCGTGGCTATCTTTGTCGCATAATGCTTATTCAGTACTTGATCGAAGAATTTATATCTTAGAGTTCTCGCCGCATCTTCAAGGGATAGTTGGGATTCTTCTTTGAAACTCAATGTATCAACTTCACCGTATACGAATGTAAGTCTGAGCGACTTTGCCGTTTCTTTTACGAATTCTGCATCCCCTTTTGCCTCATCTCCCCTGATACCATGATTTAAGTGAGCGACAATAAGCTCAAGTCCGTAATCGACCAATTCATTTAAGGCGTAGAGCATAGCGATTGAGTCTGCGCCTCCTGAAACTCCAAGTATTACTTTCTCACCCTGGGTGAGCATTTTATATTTTTTAAGTGTCTTTTTTACTCTGGCCAGCATCTTCAATATTGTTTGTGGCGAGACCCGCAGACATTATTATTCTAAACGCGTCCTCAACCGAAATTGATAATTCTTTGATATCCTCTTCCGGGAGCATAATATAATACCCGCTGGTGGGGTTGGGTGTGGTGGGGACGAAGATACTAACCAGTCTTCTGCCTGACAGATTGTGGTGTTGGCCATCCTCTATAGTGCTTGTTATAAATCCGATTGAATAAATTCCCTTCCGAGGGTACTCGAACATTGCAACCCTCTTTAGATTTTTCATCCCCCCTCTTCCCATTAGGGTTTCAATAATCTGTTTAGTGGCTATATATATAGTCCTTGCAAGCGGAATTTTGTTGATTAAGTATTCACTGAATGCTAAGAGTTTTCGACCTACTATGTTTCTGGCGACTGCTCCAATTATGAGAACAATGATTAAAATTGCCAGAAGGGCTGCGGTAAAATTTAGGAGTTGTGAAAATGTAGGTAAGGAGTGAAGTACTGTGCTTAGTAACTTCGATGGTGCAGTACTAATAAGTCCCACAATCCATCTGCCAACCGTATATAAGATATACAGAGTAATAGCAAATGGCACAGTGACCAATATCCCCGCAAGGATATTCTGTCTAAAGAAATTATAAATATGTTTCATACATTAGTCTGTATGTTTATCGATAGAATCGCGGAGAAATCTGCTTGGTTTAAAAACAACAGCTTTTCGCTCTGCGATTTCGATAGTTTCGCCGGTTGCGGGGTTTCTTCCTTTCCTGGCTTTGCGGTTTTGTACTCTGAAGCTGCCGAATCTAGGAAGCTTGATTCCTTCCCCTTTAGCTAACTTATCTTTGGTAATATTAAAAAAGAATTCAACTATCTCAGCTGACTCCCTTTTTGATAAACCTATTTTTGTATGAATCACATCTGCTAGTTCTTTTTTCGTCATCGCTCTACCTCGCTTTTATCTTTTATATTGTACGCAATTCGGCTCCAAGAGCCA
>SMWY01000052.1 GCA_004356555.1 Candidatus Dadabacteria bacterium | reverse complement strand
GCCATAAAGCTAAAAGGCTCACCCATGATTACCAGTGCCAGGAGGGACCCGACAATTCCATAAGGCACAGCGGCTAACACCAGAAACGGTTTGACCGCATTATTAAATTGGAATAACAACGCAAGATAAATGGCTGTGATTGAAATCAGTAATATCATAGTTAGATTTCTAAAACCTTTTTGCTGCTTGGCTCTTTCTCCGCCCCACACTAGGTTGTATCCGGGGGGTAAGTTTTCTATAAAGCTCTGAATTTCCTTATCAGCTTTCTTTAATATTGTTGAAGTTAGAATGTTAGGAGCCGGAAAAGCGATCACCGTGATTGTGCGGAAATGCTCTCGTCTAATTATTCTAGAGGTATCCATTGCGTATTTAATTGTTGAAACCTCAAGAAGCGGTATTTTCTCCTGATTCTCTATTCCATAAACATATAGACTTTCAAGATCTGACAATTCGGCGCGCTCATCTATTCGGAGTCTGGCATTTACCGGAATGCTTTTATCACCCTCTATAAAGTTCGTAAGCTGATAACCGCTTAGCCCCGTAACAGCAGAAAGGGCAACATCTTGATTGGTTATGCCTGAAAGATTTGCACGGTCCGGATCGACTTCGAGTCTTACAATGAAACTTTCCTCAAACCAGTCGTTCCTGACAGATAGCGTTTCCGGTATGTCACGCAATATAGCTTCCAGCTCTTGGGCTAATTTTCTAAGGGTTTTTATGTCTTGGGCTTCAACTTCAAGGTCCGTATTAATATCTGCTCTTCCGGATAGATGGATTTCTATCGGGTAATCGATAACATTTAACGGAATCTGTCTTACCTCAAGGTGCGCTCCCGGGATCTCCGCGGAGAGTGCTTGTTGAAATAAGGGCGCAAGCTCTGGAGTATCATTCTTATCATTTAGTTGTATTAACAATTGAGCATAGTTTCTTTGTTGCTGCTGAGGAGCAACAGAGCTCCAGAACCTGGGACTTCCACCTCCTATGAATGAGGTGACGGAATAAAGGACGTTCTTCTTCTTGTTATCTTTACTATATTTTTCTGCCACTTCTTTTATTATCTTTTCAGCTTTGGTAGCAGTCTCGTTTGTGGAAGAGAGCGAGGCCTCATTAGGCATCCAGACATCAACGTAAGATAGGTACTGAACGTCGAGCGGGAAGAAAGATGTTTTAAGAGTGCTCGCAATGACGCCCCCTATTACAAGAAATACTAGAGAAAATACTAAGACCCTTTTTCTGTTATCGATCGCGTACTCGGTAACTTTATAGTAGAATCCGCTAAAACCTTGTTTCCGTTTGTCCTCTAACGAAGCTTCATGGTCTTTGGGTTTTAGTAAATAGAAACTCAGTAAGGGAATAAATGTCATAGAAACTATTCTCGAAGCTATTAATGCCGCGGCAATTACAATGGGAAGACTGTACAAAAACTCACCTGTAGTACCCGTCAAAAGAAGATAAGGAGCATAGGCTACTACGTTCGTAGCTGTAGCAAACATAATGGCGCGTGAGAGCTTAGTCGGCCCCAGCCATGAAGCGATCAGAGGCGGGTGTCCGATTGCCAGGTTGCTCTTTATGGCGTCATTTGCTACGACCGGGTCATCTACAAGGAGTCCGAGCGCAATAATCAGACTTGCAATGGATACTTGCTGAAGGTCTATTCCCAGAAAATACATTAAGCCGAAAGTCATAGTTAGGGTGAGGGGAACCGAGAATGCCAGCAATAGAGCAGAGCGCCACTCACGAAATCCTATCCAGGCAATTAATACAACAAGAATTATCGCCTCGACCAATGCAGTCATGAATAGGGACAAATTCTCACTTACCTGCTCAGGCTGGTTGGAAGTCTTAGCAATTATCAGATCTTCGGGTAGTAGCGTTTTGAGTTCCAAAATGGCCTGATCGAGTGCGTCTCCAAATTGCTGAATTTGATCTCCCGATCGCATTTGAACAGCAAGTGTAATAGCCCTGCTTCTATGCCAGTTGCCTGATTCATCCTGCCAATTATAGAAATTCAAGAGGTTAGGGGGACTTTGATACCCTCTTACGAGTTCTCCCAAGTCGCGAAGGTACACGGGGGTGCCGTCAGATGTTTGAGTAACTATAGTGTTTCCAATTTCTTCTACGCTTGTAAATTGTCCAGTGGGATAGACGATAACTTCAGTGCCGTCGATCTCAATTGTTCCTCCGGGCAAAGTTATATTCCGTGCATTTAAAACCTGTTTTATGTGAGCGGGAACTATGCCGTAGGAAGCAAATACGTCTTGTGAATAATCCAGATAAATTGTCTGAGGCAGAACACCTGAGCGTTCAATTATAGAAACTTGCTGAACCGATTGAAATGTGTCCGTCATAAGCTCAGTGATATTCTCTAGGTCACTATAAGTGTATTTGTCGCCATCGGCCGATTTAAGCGCAGCTTCGACATTTTTCGGGTCTACTATCAAGACTGGATCCCATGCATCCACATGGAATCCTGAAAATCCTAGCTTCTCTTTTGAAAATCTGGTTGTAAAAGTTAAGAACGTTTCTTCGTCAGTAATAAGCGATGCATCGAGACCGGCAAATCCCGGTCCTCTCAAGGGGAGTATGTCCTGAGCAATATTATTTTCTAGCAGTGAAATGGTTAAGAGTTCTAGTACACGGTCTAAACTTGCCGGATCTACTGATCCCGGTAGTGCTATAACAAGGGAGGCACGAGAACCTTGTTCTTCTGGAGGGGCGGAGGAGCGGACTTGTTCGATAGCTTGTTCTATATTTATCGATCTTATTCCAATCTCTATTTCGCTCTCTTTAGGGCTTGCTATAGTAAGCATAATAGCTGCGGTGTTACCGAATCCGCTATTAAACTGTATTGGCCCCGCGCCCTCGGGCAGATTGTTGTTAAGATAATCGAGCAAAAGGTTAATATAGTTAAACTGCTCTGTAGTATCAGTTAATCCTTCTGAAAGCTGAATCTGAACTATGGATAAACCGGGTAATGTTGTAGACAGTATTGCGAATTCATTCCCGCCTTGAGGTTCATGAAGATGAGAGCTCTGTGCTATTGTTTGTTCGATAGGTGTTGTCACTAACTGCTCTATTTTCTCAACATCAGCCCCAGGCCAAGGACATAGAACCACCGCTACAAGTACTGGAACGTTGGGATCTTTGCTTTTGGGCATATTTATCCAGCCGAATACGCCCCATATTAAAACCGCTATAAGTAATGCCCATGATATATGCCGGTTCTCCGTAAAGAAACGAGCTATATTATGAGTTTTCGCGATTATTTCGCTGTCGTCTCTGTATGCCATTTTATCCTATTGATAAGTCAGTTATTACAATTGAATTCTGGAAATTCTCTAAATTAATGTTCCCCTAAGGCAATCCCGATACTTCTTTGCACGAGCAGTTATTTCAGAATTACGTATTTAAGAACCTCTACAACCTGCTCTGGGGTTCTTGCGGTTGCCCGGGCTGCGGCATCCACTTCTTTAAGTGCATGGTCATATTCTTCATCATGTAGTGTAATAATCGGCTTTCCCAATGCGAATGCGTACCCGGCGTCAAAAGCAGCATTCCACTGTTTATATTTAGGGCCAAACCTAACAACTACTATATCCGCAGTTCCAATCAGGGTATTCGTTCTAATTGAATTGATTCCAGCCCCCTTTTTGTCTCTCCAGAAGGTTAATTCTTCAGCACCCAAAATTTTCTCACCGCATAAATCACTTGCCTCGTGATCGGTTACCGGGGAGTAGAACTCAACGGGCAGTTTGTCAGATCCATTAACAATTCTCTCACGCCAGTCGGTATGAATTTCTCCTGATAGATAAATTCTCCAGATGTTCTCAGCCATCTTCTCCTCCATTGAATATTAAGCTCTGCCTGTCAGTAGATAATACTCACTTCTTCCCCGCTCCGTACCTGCTGTGCGCCTATGGTAATTACCTGTTCACCCTCATGAAGACCCTCGATTATAGCTATTTTGTTCCCATAGACGCTTCCGAGTTTAACGTCTTTTCTAAACGTTCTTGTTTTTCCGTCACTCTCTTCAACGGTAAAGACCGCATAACCGTCTTGGCTGTTTACTGATCTTACGATGGATGCCAATGGAAGCAGAAAGACAGCGTCTGCTGTATCTCCCTTAAATACATTTAGTGAAGCTATCATCCCAGGTTTTAGAAGATTCTCAGGGTTCTGTATTGTGATTTCAACATTGAACACCCTTGAGCGTGTGTTGGCGGCAGGGGCAATTTCCGTAATTCTTCCTAAGAATAATGTGTCTTTTACGGATTCCGTTGTCACTTCCATTACCTGCCCCAGTCTAACGTCTCCCAAAACAATGTCTGGCACTGAGAATAAGACCTTTACGGAAGTTACATCTGCAAGTACAAACCCTTCAGACCCAGGTCTTACAAGGGTGCCGACCTCTATATTTCTCTTAAGAAGCACTCCGTTTGAAGGAGGTCTTAAAGTGCAATAGGATAAATTCTGATCAGCCTCAATTAGGTTTGCTTCTGCAGCCTTTACCTGGGCGTTTGAAACTTTATAATTCTTTACAGCTCGATCATATTCGGGAGCTATCATGCTTTTCTCTGCATAGAGTATTTGAGCCCTGTTGTAAGCCTCTGTGTCCTTTTGTTGTGTTGCCCGCGCCTCGGTAAGCTGGGACTTTGCCTCTACAACCTTGGCCAAATATTCGGTTGGGTCAACTAGGGCAAGCGGAAGGCCCTTTGTCACATTGTCACCTTCCTGAATGTCTCTCATTCTCCCGTCAGCTCCCTCTACCTGAAGTATTTCTAAAACGTAACCATCAACCTTAAAATCGAGATTAACCTGGCTGTAAGGATTAACTGTTGCTGTGTACCGGATGGAGGCATTCTCACTTTGAATTGTCACTTTCTCTACTCTGACCGGAGTCACGGTTTTTTGATGCTCGTCCTTTCCGCAGCCGGTCATTAGGTATGGCATTATAAGGGTTAGTATTAGAATTTTAATTGCAGTTTTCATCATTCCTCTCCGATTGCTTTATCCAAGTTTGCTCGAGCTGTCCAATAATCCAATATAGCTTTTTGGTGGTCACTGTTTTTCTCTTCCAAAGATGACTCAGCTTCGAGCACCTGAGTTAATAAAGCGTCTTCTACTTCGTATTTGTTCAAGACTACTCGAAGATTTTCTTTTGCTGCAACCTGTTCTAGCTCAGTAACGTTAATTAATACGGCAGCCTCTTCTAGGTTGCGAATCTTAGAATTTACATCTATGAGTATCTGAGACTCGGTCTCTTCCAGTCTGTTTTGGGCTTGGATTACGGATTTTTTCTTCTCTGCCACCTCACTCTTTTTCCGACCCCAGTCAAAAACATCCCATTTTGCAAATAATCCTATTGTAACGATATTTTCAGGTAGGAGCTCGACGTTTAAATTGGCTGTGTACTGAAACTGCACACCTATTTCAGGGATATACTTAGATTTCTTTATGCGAACTTCATTCTCAGCAAATTCAATTTCAAGCTCAGCCGCATCTATCTCCGGTCTTTGAGCAAGTGCCTGCCCCTCAGCATCTTCCACATTAACAGTAAAAGGAGCGGCATATGGTATCGGAATAACAGAAAACGGTGTTTCTATATCGCGCCCGAGGAGTTTATTAAAACGTTCTTTCTGAGTGGCTAGAGTGTTTTTAAGTTTAAAATGCTTATATTCTGCTCTGCCGAGCCGGGCTTGTACCTCAAGGCTGTCCTTTTCGAGTAGCCTTTGTTGCTGAACATCTCTGTTTACTAGTTCTAAAAGAGATGTCAAAAATACTATCTTCTCGTCTATAGCGGCAAGCGAGCTCTGTGATTTAAGTATGGTGTAGTATTCTTTCTTTACTTCATCCGTAATGTCTAGAACCCGGGCTCTTAATTCCTGGTCGGATAGCGCTTTTTGTATCTCTCTTTGCTTTATCAGGAGAGAGATCTCGTATAATTGAGAGATGGGCTGAGCTGCAGAAGCGGTTATAAAAGTAGTAAAGTCCGGAGTAGTGGCAATACTAGTATTCTCTGCTGGTATTGGGCCGATACCTGAAATGTCCCCAAAAGCACCCTTCTTAAATTCAAAGGACTCATCTGTTAAATGATACGCCTCATACAAACTAAAATCCAGTTCAGGGAAAAGTTTGGTTTTTATTGCCCATACCGCGTCATCAGATTTTTGTATCTCTAGAAAGGCATTCTTGATTTTTGGATTTTCTGCAACCGCGATAATCAGGGCTTCTTCGAGAGGTAGCAAAGGGGCATCCTCAATTATTACTTCCTGGTTCAGAGCAGTATCCGGATATAGAGAACATAGTATTAATAGGAGAACAGTGGTGGATAGATAATATAATTTTCGTTTTGTTAGGCTCATGTAATATTTTATCCTCAAAAATTTAGTACACTCGTTTATCTATATTGCCGCCCTCTTTAATACTATATAATATGGGCAGAAATTTGAACCCTAATTATTAATAAAGGTCATATTCTAAATATAGTCAGATTCTTTTGGACTGAGGAATTGAAGGGAGTCAGCTCTCGATTCTAAATTCTAATTATACAAGATTTTAATTGTGCAGTGCACAACAGATTATTTTGTTCTAAAGAGATTCTAACTCACTGTCAATATTAAAGAATATATTTATTCTGAAGTGTGGACAAACTCAAATTTGATTTAACTGGTTCTTATATTATAATGATAAACCTATTTTTTTGAAGCTTTATGAAGTAATAAAAGCCAAGCAAGGAGACCGGAGAATATGAGTACCATTCGAAATTTGTCGAAAGAATCATTAAGAGTGGTTTCAGGAAATAGAGGGTTGCAGATCAGAGACGATCTGGAGAACGAATATTCTGATATCTATACACCTGAAGTTATAGATGCATTGAAAGCACTATCTGTTTTCAATAAGGATCAAAAGATGCTCATGGAAAAAAGATATGCTAGAAGGGCTCAGAGGTTTCGTAATAAAGAAAGAATAAGGTTCCTTGATTCGCACGATTTTATACCACGCACTAATATTAAGGTACAGGATGCTAGGGACGGTAAGTTTATAGGCTCTGAAATACCTCATGATTTGCAGAGGCAGTGGATACAGGGTACAGGGCCTGCGGCAAAGCCAAACTCTTCTATCGAAAACAGCATACGGAACGTTGCATACGCTTTACTCTCAGGGGCTGATGGCTGGATGTTTGATGGAGAGGATGCTTTAGGGCAGATCAGTTCAATGTCGCTTGATAACCAAAGAAATTTAAAGCTTGCGATTAAAAGAGACCCGTTATTTATGGAAGTGGCTGAAAAGATAGCGGGAGTGATGAATAAATGGGGTAAAGAATTTTTTGGACATGAAATAATCAAAGACTGGAAAAAACAGCTCGATTTTACCACTATAATATTTCGAGCTAGAGGCCTTCATCTCGATGACAGACATAAACGTGATGAAAACGGTCTTGCTCTTTCGGCATCCATTGTAGATATAGTTCTATATGTTGTTAACAATTATCAAGAACTTCAGAAAAGAGAGGCTTCAATTGTACTTTATCTCCCTAAAATTCAGACAGCAGAAGAAGCAGCTTTCTGGAATGAATTGATTAGCGCTTTAGAGGAGCATATCAATATTCCCATAGGGTCTATCAAAGTTTATGTTCTTATTGAACAGCTGGAAGAAGCATTTCAGTTAATGGAAATCCGCGCTGCATTGGGAAGACACTTTGTCGGATTCAACACTGGAAGATGGGACTACATTAATAGTGTCTCCGATGCAATGGCCTGGGATAAATATTTTATAAATCCTAATATAGAACCTATTACAATGACTTACGCTTACATGAGAAATTATGAAGACCGCGTGCGCAGAGCAGTGAACACACCGGATATGAACGGCAAGTTTGCACTTTGGCAGGGCGGTATGGAACCTAATATTCCTGTTGGCTCAAAAGAAGGTGTTAAAAGCAGTATGGAAAAGGCACTTGCCGGAGCCGTAAGAGAGCAGAAAGAAGGCGCCAGCGGAAAATGGGTTGCTCACTGGAAGATGGTTCATATTATCAGACCTGTTTGGGAGAAAGTGGGCGATGATAATCAGCTGGGCAGAGAGTTTCCAGCTCTCACCTATACCGATGAAGATGCGGAGGGACTTACACTCTTGGAGCCTGCACCTAGGTCAATAAGAGGGGCGCGTAATCTTATCAGCGTAGCAGTGCAATACGGGAACGCATTTGGTCAGGGATTTCAGGCGGCTGCGCTTAAGCCTGCGGACTTTTTCGGAAATGACGATATTTTATATCTTATGGAAGACGCTGCGACTGGCGAGATTCGTTTAAGCATTCTCTGGGAATGGCTGCACAAAGGTGGGAAACTTAATGAAGAGGATAAGGAAACTAAGGTAAAAGTAGGAGATCCTTTCACATTTGAGCTTTTCGAAAGACTTCTTGAAGAAGAGTATGACAAACTACTTAAAGCCAAGGATAAAGATGTACATGATGATTCAAAACTGACTACTTTGCCTATTGCGAAAGAAATTGTAAAAGCTTATGTATTAGATGAAGTAAAGGTTCCGTGGTACATAGATCTGCTTAACATTAACCTTAATAACCACGATCTAACTTTAGCAAAGAAGAGGATAAAACAATATCTGGATTCATTTAGAAAAGATGGCACAAGAATTACAGAAAATCTGGATTTCATTCCGGAAGAGGAAATTGATACATCCTTAGAAGACGAAATGGATGATTTTGAAAGAGAGATTCACGAAACTAAGGAATATTTTGTGAGCCCGCGTTTTAAAGGGATTAGACGTCTTTATTCTGCGCGTCAAGTAGTACAACAGCGGGGCACTCTTGAAAATGATTATCCAATCGCAAGAATATATTCAGCGGAATTCTATGCAAGGTTAAGAGAACTTTTTGCAAAAGGTGAACAGATTACAAGTTTCGGACCCTATTCACCAAGCCAGATTGTTGCAATGAAACGCAATGGTATTGAGGGTATTTATCTAGGTGGTTGGGCAACTTCGGCTAAAGGGTCTAAAGATGAGGACCCGGGACCAGATCTTGCAAGCTACCCGCTCAGCCAGGTGCCGGATGAAGCGGCTACATTAGTCAGGGCACTTCTCACAGCGGATAGAAATCAGAAATTTTTCAGATCCAGAATGTCTGAAAAGGAAAGAAGGGCTACTCCAAGATACGATTTCAGGCCATTCATCATTGCTGATGCAGACACGGGACACGGCGGAGATGCACACATAAGGAATCTAATTCGCAGATTTGTTGAAGTTGGCGTTACCGGCTATCACATTGAAGACCAAAAGCCCGGTACAAAGAAATGCGGGCATCAGGGGGGTAAAGTACTTGTTCCGATAGATGAGCAAATTAAGAGACTTAACGCCGCAAGGTTTCAGCTGGATGTAATGAAGGTCCCAGGAATTATTGTTGCAAGAACTGATGCGGAAGCTGCTAATCTCTTAGACGGGAGGGGAGATGAACGTGACCATCCATTCATTCTCGGAGCGACGAATACGGATGTTCCGGGATATAAGAATTGCTACCTTGCTATATTAAAAAGATTTTATGATAAAGGTATTACAGATGTTAACGGCCATATGCTCTATCATATTTCAGATGACGAATATGAGCAGGCCTATGAATGGTTTGATCAGGTAGGTCTAACACTTATTATTGATGAAAGCATACAGGCGCTTAAGGATGGTAAGGAAAGAAGCATTACTAAACCGCTAGATAATGCAGCTACCAAATTTGTTGAAACTTGGGAAGTTGAGTCTGAGCTTATGACATTTGCTCAGGCTGTGGCAGAAAAAATGGAGTTTCAAATTGAAGAGGGCAGAGACCTTGATATGACCATTGAAGAATGGCTTGATTTCGCAAAGCAGGTTTCTTTCCATCATGCAAGAGAAGAGGCCAGATCAATGGGGATTGAGGCATCATGGGATTGTGAGCTGTCCAGAACACCCGAGGGGTATTACCAGGTTAAGGGCGGCATCGAGTACGCTATAGCAAAATCTATGGCTGTAGCATCTTATGCTGACTTGATTTGGATGGAAACTAAGTCGGCAGACTTAGAAGAAGCCCGCGAATTCGCAGAAGCAATTCACGCGGTTTATCCAGATAAAATGCTTGCTTATAATCTTTCCCCTTCTTTTAACTGGGATACAACAGGTATGACTGAAGATGAAATGCGGGTATTCCCAAAAGAGATCGGAAGGCTCGGATTTGTTTTCGACTTTATTACATACGGCGGACACCAGATAGACGGATTGGCAGCAGAAGAGTTTTCTATGGCTCTAAAACAGGATGGTATGTTGGCTCTTGCCAGATTGCAAAGAAAATTCAGACTTGTTGATTCTCCTTATAAAACACCTCAGTCACTTGTAGGAGGTCCTAGATTGGACGGAGCATTGTCAGCGTCTTCAGGCCGTACAGCAACTACAAAGGCTATGGGTAAAGGGTCTACTCAGGTACAGCATCTTGTTGAAACAGAGGTCCCACCAAAACTCCTGGAACAGTGGCTTGAAATCTGGAGTGATCATTATAATTTTGCAGGCAACTTCCGTGTACAGTTAAGACCGCATACAGCAGGTTCAGAACTACTTGAGCTTGCGGTATTTAATGATGGAAATGATAAAATAGCAGATGTTATTTTCTCAACCATACATGACCGTATGGGAAAAACCTTACTCTTTGTTAGGGATCAGAACACATTCAATACGGAATACCGTCAGAAACGTTTAAATGCACTACTATCCCTTTTCTTGATACATAGGTATAAAGGAATTGCTATTCACTATGTGAACCCGACGGATGACAATCAGCTTCAGACCAAAGGAATGCAGAGACATGGTATCTTCGGGAATGTACATATGGAAGTGGGAGATATAATTGTTGCAGAGGTGAATCCGGTTCGTGTAGCTGAGCTCTTAAAACCCGATCAGAAAGAGCTGAAGAAATTCATTCAAAAAAAATCATCAGCAAAAAAAGTTACTAAATAGAAAAAATAGGTACTTTAAAAATGCTAATGCATTGCCGGAGACTATAGACATATGATCTCCGACAAAGCATAATATCTATATAAACTTATTGGGGGTAATGATTTCAAGTAATGGAAATTCTAGGACCCGTAATTTATGCACTTGTTCTTTCTGGTTTTGTCATAGCCATTATAATACGTGCAAGAAAAGAAGATGATCAGGATTAAATTGGTTTAACCCTCCAGAACAAATATTCGTGAACAGTTTACAAATCTTATTTATTTACAGCTTATTCATTCAATCCTATAAAACTAGAAGCTTCTTAATAAAGCCTTATTCCTTTGCCGGTTGAGAGGTGGCTTCAGATGAAGCTGCCCCGGATGAAGATGTGGTACTTGCTTCCACCCCTGCTTCAGTGCTATCTGCGTTTTCTGGTTCAGTTTCCTTAGCGGGGGCGCTTTCTGGGCCAAATGAAGTATCAAATCCGTAATCCGCTATTATTGAGTCATACATCTCACAGGCTTTGTTATACTCCCCTGCATCGAGCGGCTTTTGGGCTTCTTGGAGGCGTTTGCCAATGGCGTCTCCAACTTCGGCATTCATCTTGACCTCAAAGTTTAGGTCCATCATACCTTTTATTACAAGCTGGTGCTTGTTGAATGCCTGCATAAAATCGGTGTATTCTGCAAACGCAAAATTGGCTGAAATGCTTAAAATTGCAATAATTACTAAGGTCCTCATCTTATTCTCCTTGTGCCTTTTCTTTGCTTTTATACCCCTGTCTTTCTCTTGATTTACGGATTGTATGGGATTTGTATTCTTCTACACATTTCTGAGAGCAGCAGCCGTTAAAGTCTTCGCTGCACATCTCACATAAAATTATGAAGTCATCGCAAGTTGGGTTCTTGCAGTTCTGATAGCGGTCACAACTTTGGTTACAGTGAATACAATGTGTTATTGGTTCCGAATCCGGGTCGATAAGGGAAAGGAGCCTCTGGTCAAAGACAAAGCATTTTCCCTCCCAAAGTGTATTGGGGTATTGCTGGCAAAAATTGATAATTCCGTCTTTTAGCTGATGGACATCGGTAAAACCTTCCTTTACCATGTAAGAAGTAGCCTTTTCACACCTTATTCCACCAGTGCAGTAGGTGATAATTTTTTTGTCCTTTTTATCTTCAAGAGATTTAAGTGCTTCAGGAAATTCGCGGAATGTCTCAATATCAGGTGTTAGAGCGTTCTTAAACTTGCCAACTTCTGATTCATAATTGTTTCTGGTGTCGAGCACTATAAACTCTGCGTCGCTTTCATAGAGTTCCATTAACTCCTGAGGAGATATATATTTACCTGTTTTCTTTAAGTCGAGATCTTGATCCATCCGAATAATCTCTTTTTTTTGACGGACGATCATCTTTTTAAAGGGACTAAATGTCCCGATCTCTTCTTTGAAATTAATATCTGAGAATTGGTTTTGGCTTGTTAAGTAGTCTTTATATTTATTGATTTGCTCTTGAGATCCCGATAGTGAGCCGTTAATACCTTCCTTTGCCACAAGTATTTTCCCAAGCAAACCTTCATTAATGCAGAAATTTAGATGCCGCTGTACAAATTCGTCAGGATTTTCTATCTCAGTAAACTTATAAAATAGAATTATATGTATCTGGTTCATAATAATTCCGTCAATTATAACTGATGGTGATCCAATCTAGTGTTTTTTCCATTGATGTGAGGTAAAAATGCCTTATATAAAGAGAAGAGGAAGCAATTCTTGTTAGATTTGCTTCCTCTTTCTTAAAGGAGGATGGAGGATGATTTTAAGTGCGTTACTTAAGTTTCATAAATAATATAAAGCATTGTTCTTAATATGTCAAGTGTTTTTTTCCAAATAGAATAATAATTAGTCCATATATATCTTTGATGGGAAGATTTGATTTAAATGCGTCCCCGAGAGAACGGCTTCGATCAAGTGAGAAGCCGGATGCCTTTACCTAGGTGCAACTCAGTAAGTGTGCTCTGGGAAAGAGCGTGGGCTAGAGGACGAGTTACGAACTGATTATTACCTCAGTGTAGTATCTTTTCATTCACAAATCGAATCGTTAAATCAAGAATTTAATTTAGTTCCGTAAAATAGACCG
>SMWY01000051.1 GCA_004356555.1 Candidatus Dadabacteria bacterium | reverse complement strand
GTGTCCTGCTTTTCTTGGAAAAAGTTGTTTTTATTGAGAGTGATGCTCATAATTTAGAAAATATAGGCGCATCCCCGGACTTCCAGCCCTATCTATTCATTCATTTATTGCAGGTGCCGCACTCGGAATAGAAAAGACAATTCTTGCCTCAGTAGTATTATTCATTGCTATTATTGCTCATAAGGGGGGAGCGGCTTTTGCCCTAGGCATAAGTATGATAAGGGGAGGGGTGATCAAGAGCAGACACATAAAAGTGATTCTCCTTTTCAGCATTATGACCCCTATAGGAATATTTCTGGGTTCAGGATTATCAAGGGCATTCGGCAGCAGTACTGGCGTAGTTCTTGAGGGCATTTTTGACTCATTGGCCGCAGGGACTTTTATCTATGTTGCTGTTTTGGACATTATCGAGGAAGAGTTCTCTATCCCCGGCAATGAACTATTAAAGTTTATTTCTATAATGGTTGGTCTCGGTCTCATGGCGTTACTAGCAGTCTGGACCTGATTAATACTATCAAAGTTTTAGCTCAACAAAGAAAGTTGTAATCCATACCGCAATAGCTAAAATTGCTATAGTTAGTACAACAACGCCGAGCTTTTTGGATAAAGGGACATCAGGCGCTTTGTGTTTGGACATATCCATTGGTTTGGTTGCATCGGTTACTGCAGACATCATACCGTGCTTTAGGCCGCTTCCCACGAGCCATGAGTTAATGGGATAGGCTGTTATTATTCCGGTCAATGTAGCCACCGATGATATTCCCCAGAATATTGGCCCTGTGGGGTTGTCACCTCCGGGGATAGTACCCCTCATGATTGCCATAACGGGGATCATGCCTACCATAACCATGTTCATGGAAACAGTCTCGGAGAAAAGAGTTTTCTTAATTGCGTCAATGTAACTGCCACCCATCGAAGACTTCATAAATAGTGCTTGGAAGATTAATAGGCCCATTACAAATGCGGTTATATATTCAATTATAAGGTCAAGCCCGTTTGGCAGTCCCAGGTGAAAAGTAACAATTGCAGCAAGTATGATTCCAGTTGCATCTCCTGCGACACAGTGCATCATAGAGCCTACTGACTGCTTCCAGTGTGCAGCGATGAACTGATCATGAGTCCCAGCTATGGGCTGTCGGCAGGATAGAAAAAAGATAAAAAGACCAATTGGTCCCGTGTAAAGGACTATTAAAATCCACGCAAGTTTCATCACCCACTGCGCCGGGGTATTAGTTTGAAGATCGTATATCAAGACTATGAGAGAAAGTCCGGTAAGTATAAACCAGAGTAGTAATGCACCGCCAAGCACTGTATCAGGAAAAAACATTTAGTTCTCCACCCTCTAGCCGTGTTATTATTAAATTATCTCATCTTATTGGAGTATATGTCAATCTATCTATCTGTATAATACAATCTAGCTTCTATATAATGTCTGATTAATATTTGGAAAAAGGCGGGCTAAGAAACTAAAGTAATTCTCAACATGCGGTGTTATTTATCTTAATAGGACTTGAAGTACTAGTGCTCAATTTCGAAGATATCTAATTATAGGGTGCGTTTTCGTGATACTGCTTATCATAGTGGCAAGGTATATAAGCGTTGAATTTCCCTTGGTATTCTTAAGAATTTTTAGGAGTATACCCTCTCTTAAGGGATTTATTATGACTTGGAGCGGAATAAGAGGCGGGGTTTCAATGCTCTGGCATTATCGCTTCCCGATGATTCTCCTGGGGATATAATTTTAGTTCTTACTTATATTGTAGTGGTTTTTTCTTTTCTGGTGCAGGGGCTTACATTGGGAACTGCCGTTAAATGGTATAAAGATAGCTCCGGTATAGATTAGATATTTTGTTCTCGTTATTAAAATGTTAGGTTATCTTAACTATAAGTATCGAATGGATTGCGAATAGCTTGTAAATATTCATTTTTGCTAATTAAAGGAGAGATATTATGATCCGAACACTAAATATATTTTTCGTTTTATTTATTATGGTTTCAATAGTAGGATGCGCAGCTATTCAAGCCAATAAAACACAGGAGCAAGAGCAACTATTAAGCGCTGCAGGTTTTGCAATGGTTCCTGCTACAACTCCTGGGGAGCTTGAAAACCTTAACACCCTTACAGCTCATAAAGTTCTATTTAGCGTAAAGGACAACAAACCGCTTTACTGGTATGCTGATCCAACTAATTGTAGATGTGTTTATACTGGCGATCAGGAAGCCTATCAACGTTACGAAAGGCTTTTAACCGAGTCACAAATTGCAAACGAAGTGGAAGATGCGGCTATTAGTAACGAAGTTGCGGAAGCAAACATGTGGGGTTGGATGGGCGGTCCCTGGGGCTGGTAGAATTATATATAAAATAACCTAGCCAGTTTTTGGCTCCGCATAGAAGGCATAGCGAACTATATATATTAGATTCTCTGGGCTAAAGAAGCCTAAATATAGTCCATAATATTTTATATCCGGCTTTAATACTACCGCTAATGGTGCCGGCAATTTTAGAGACGCCGATCCGCTTTCGGTAACTAACTGGGACTTCAGCACATTTAAACTTCTCTTTAGCTGCTTTTACCTGCATCTCGACAGTCCACCCGTATGTGGTGTCAGCCATGTTTAATTGTAAGAGCTTATCAAACTTAATCGCTCTAAAAGGTCCGAGGTCGGTAAACTCGACACCGTATAGCCATTTGATTAGTGTTGTTGCAATTGCGTTTCCAAATACCTGCTGAGGAAGTAGGGCGCCTTTTTCGGTATTTCCCAAAGTCCGCGATCCTATAACTATATCAATATTATCTTCAACCATAGGTCTTATAAGTTCCCTTATTTCTTCAGGATAATCGGAGTAGTCTCCATCCAGGAAGACAATGATATCCGGACGTTCATTCTCACTTTTGTTCTTGGCATAGGAGATTCCCTTAAGACATGCATAACCATATCCCATGCGAACTTCATCGATAACTGTAGCTCCAGCGGATGCGGCATTTGCAGGAGTTCCATCGGTCGAATTATTATTTACAACTACAACTTCGCTTACAAGTTCTTTTGGAATGTCATTTATAACTTTCCCAATAGACTCTTCTTCATTGTATGCGGGGATTATTACGAGGATTTTAGGTTTCATAAAGACGTCTGGATATATGGTACATGTGATATGAGGCAATGAGAATTTGGCTCTATTCTAAACCTGCTTCCATCAAATTAATAGTTCACTTGGTTATATATTCTCTCATAATAACAGGAGAAGCCGCCAGTGAGTCTATCTTAATTACTTCACCGGTTTTCCTGTCTACCTGAGCAAATTGAAGAACACCCGTTGGGCAGGACTGCACACACGCACTGCAGCGCACACATTCGGGGTCGTTCATCGGGAGCCCTTTATTGGCAAAGTTCATTACATCAATTCCCTGGTGGCAAACCGATGTACAAACGTTACAGGAAATACATTTCTTTTTATCTGAAATTATCCTGAAACGGCTAAATCTTGCATATATATGCATTAGTGCCGCCAAAGGACACATGAACCTGCACCATACCCTTCCGCTATACCAGAAATAAAGGCCATATCCTATAATTCCAGCAAATACCAGATCCACAACCCATTTGTAATTAAGCTGTATACCAAAAGGTTTCCAGTCGTACAGCATACCTGTATATACTCCGTTTAGAGTTTGCCCTATTGCGGTATTGGGCACTGACCAGCTGATAACTCTGGTTATAAGGATTATAAATGCAATTGCTAAAATGACCTGCCCTATAACGTTTACACGGTTCCATTTAGCGCCGTGAAGCATTTTATGGCGGTGCGTATCTCCCAGAGTTTCTGCCATAGCGCCGCATGAGCATATCCAGCCGCAGTATGCCCCCTTACCCCAGAAGTAGATCATTGCCGGGATTATTACAAAGGTCTGAATTATGCTGATTACAAGCCATCCCCAAAGGGGTTGATAACTAAAAACGTTCCAGATAAAAAGAGGCCAGGCTAAGATGAATCCAAACGCCCGCCAGTACTCGCGCCCGTGTCCGTAATTGGCTTCGGGAAATAGAGAGTTGACTACTGTGTTCATTACGCCTGAGTCAAAAAAACCATTGTGTCCAAGATACGGTAGCACGAAATAAGGCAATAGAAATAGTGGTATTACCTGGATTAATATGAGTGATGTGGTTTGTAAGGTTATATAGGGAGTCTTGCGCCGTCTAATCCTTAGAATCCCGAAAATTATGATGATTAAAGAATAGAGTAATGAGTAATAGAAGCCGGGCTCTTCCAGAGTAATTGACATTGTTCCTAGTAGAGTCGACGGATCATTTAGCATCTGAGTAAAGGATCCGCCAATACTGTTAAAAAGAGGGGGAAGGTTATAAGGAAACCACTCATTTGCCTGAAATAATTTCGTCAGAGAGCCTCCGGCCTTCCAGTTGTAAATGAATGTGAAGAGAATTAGAGAAAGAATTAGTGCCGCTAATCCTGTTAAACCAAGCTCCCCTCTTATTTTGACTTTGCTTCTTCTGAAGAAGTCGAGCGGGGCTTCACGTCCTATCATAGTAAAGACAGCATCGTTTGGAATTGTAAGTTCGTTTCCGTCTCGATCTACGATTGTTACTTCATGGTCCTCAATCTCCTTTACCTGGCTTTTCATGAGCAGATTTATTTTCCCCGGCATGTGGTCTCCGGGCATAAAATCCCCTGTGCAGGTTGTAACACGCTCAGAAGACGGGGTTTCAATTGAGACATCCGCCATAGGGTCTGCCATGAGCATGTTTAGAAATTCTACGTTTTCGGGTTTGGGTCTTGAGAATTCTTCTTTTCTGTAAGAGTGCGTTACCGAGCCGCCTGCCTTTGCTATCGCTATGGAAGTTTCGAGAGCACTGTCACCGCCACCAACGACAAGAACATTTTTACCTTCAAAATCAGTGGGGTCATGGAGCCTGTTAAAAACCTTGTCTTTATCTTCTCCAGGAACTCCCAGTTTTCTAAAATTGCCCGAGCGTCCGATTCCTACTATTACTCGTCTTGCTTTTAAATTTTCCCCTTTGGGGATTATTATGTCGAAGTAATCGCCTTTCTTTTCGATCTTTTCGACCCTAGCCATTTTTGGCACGATCCCTTTTCCAAGGGTTTGCGCTTTTATTTCTTCTACTAGGGGTTCTTTTATCTCCTGTGTAAATTGCAGATCTCCTAATGGGACCATATCAGTTGGGTATGTGTAGATCGGTTTTCCCTTAGGAAAATTAACTATTGTAGAGAAAGGTTCTGTGGCTTCGAGTATCTCGAAATGAAGATCATCCCTTTTGGCTTCGAGTGCTGCAGCCATTCCCGAGACGCCGGCTCCCACAATAACCAGATCAAGTATGTCAGAACTCTTGTCTTTCGCGCGCTGGCGGAGGAAGGTCTTATCCATACGAAGGTATTCCACAGCCCGGGCGCCTGAGTCTGATGAGAATTTAAGGAGCGGTATTCCGGTCAGATCGCCAACAATGTACAGTCCCGGGATATTGGTCGAATAATCGCTATTAATTTCAGGGAGTTTCTCTACAACGCCAGCCGGCCATTGAGTGTGAAGCCATCTCGTATATCGGGTGATCAATCCAAACAATGTAATTTCTCCTAGGCAGCTATTTCAGACGTGCTAATAATTACTTCAAACAATTTACATAATATCACAATATGGGTTTAATTTTTTTTAGATGACAGATCATTTAATGTCCAGTTGTAGTCTGTGTACTCGATTCTAAATTCCCTGGTCGCTTCATTGCCAAAGTAGGGGTTAACAAACTCTATAACCGAACCTGACTCTTTTGAAAAATCTTCCTGAAACCAATCAAATATAGGTGAGAGACGTAAAACTCTATTATTCGTATCGATAGAGTTTTTGTCAGAGTCCATTAGGAATACTCTTGTTTGCTGATCTAGTTGCTTATCAAGTATTGAAGCTTGGTAAGACTTATTAATCATTTTGGGACACCCCATAGCAGCACAGACTAGTGCAAAGTGAATTCTGGGCTCAAGATAATTCTTTCGAATTACTTCGTTTTCAAGAGCGTTGAGTGTTATTTTTTCACCAAAGAGAGTTACTATTGGCTGCTCCCAGGGACCACCCGAATTACTAGCGATATCCTTTATGCTTTTAACAGGATACTTGCCTGTGATCAGATCAAGCGTTTGAGCGTTATACAGATTGATTAAAAAAGCTAACTGTTCATTTTTACTCCACCCTTCAAAAGTTTCTTCATTTATAGATGCAGTTTGTTCCAGATATTGGTTTAAATTTTTAGGGTTAGATTTTAGTCCGGCATAGTCAACCAATCCATCTTTGACATAAGTGTTTAAAACTTTCGCGTATTGTTCGTTGGATTGATCTAATGCGTCGGCATTTACGAGTTGATTACTTAAGAGTAAAACAAATAAAATAATGACAATAAAACTACTAAAATAGGGTTTCATAAGACCTATCTCCATTTCTCATACTAAAGGCAAATAAACTCTTTATTATCCCATACGGAAGCCCAGGGTCTTCGGATTCATTATTCCTTATGAATTTTCCACCAGTCGCCGGCCCTGAGTAAGAGCGCTCTTGCGTATTCTGCATGAGACCACATAAGAGGTGCTGCGAACTGTATATAGCCGCCTTCGGGTCTGGTTATATCCCTGATAATGCAGCTACTACCTGTTTCTTCATAGGATTTATGCATGTTGTTTGCTTCTTCTAAAATCTTATCAAAGTCGACATTATCGAGCAGTATCGGTTTATAGAACTCTTTTTGAAAATCTATTCCGGGATTCCACTCCCTTTCCATAAAATCCTCGAACCTTTGGCAGGTAGAAAGGTGCTCTGGTATCTCGCCCTTTTCGTTCTTATATGAGTCAATCATTCCAAGTAATTCGTCGCCTCTGGATATATTGCCGTTCCAGTAGTGATATTGCGCGAGAACAGCAGTATACTGAAGCCATGGTCCATTCCCGGCATGGACATGGGTTGAGAAATCCTTATAAAATGGCAGGTATCGCATTATCATGCCTAGCTCAGGGTCCCAGAGTTGTTTCTCGAGGTAAAGCACGCTGTTATCCATCTGAGTCTTGTAATGCAAGAACCCGAAATAAAAAGGACTAAGGAGTGTAAAATCAGGCCTCATGTCCCTTGTGCCGTCAGGGGCAGTCCTTCTAATATATCTGTTGTTACCTATAAATAATTCACTTACTGAGTAGAGAAACTGATGCCGGAAGTTAAGGAATTCGGACCTTATAATATTCTTTTTGTCTTTTTTGGTCGCAACCTCATTTGCAAGTGAGTAGGCATATAGGAAAGAGAAATTAACCCAGCATGTGTACCCCTCTTCCATCGCGGATTCATGTATAGCAGTCGTTGAATAAAAAAGATTTAGCTCTTTTTCGTAGAGTTCTGTATAGCTGTAATCAAGTGCTTTGTTTATACAGACGAAGAAATCGTCCATGTCTTTTACTTCTCTTTTTAAGAATCTTGCTGTAAGGAGATAATTGCAGATAATGGCAATCCCATGAGCTACGTTGTCTTCTTGTTTATAAAGGCTCTTGTCTTCTCCTTCGAGACTATAACGTTGCCCCCAGCTTCCTTCTGCTGAAATGCAGTCTTTCATAAAATAAGCCATGGACTTCATAATTACGAAAGCCTGTTCCCTGCAGTCATAATCGTTTGGGGAACCGGCAAGTCTTCTCATTAGCTGAACAGCACAATTGGTGTCTCTAGGATATACATAGGGATAACGGGATGAGGGTGGGGAGGCCAATAGCAATCTGCCATATTTTTTATTTTCAATAGTGCATCTCAGGATTATATCCATCTGCTCATTGAGCTGATCATTGAGCTTGGTTAACTCTTTAGTCCGTTTTGCCATAACTTCTGTCCTCCCTGTCTATATGCTCTTTAGAATTGCCTATAATGATCCTACCAGGTACGTCGCTCCTGTGGGATGAGGCATTCCCCCTTCAGGCTCAAGAGTTACATAAAACTCCATTTCTCCGCCATGATCAGGCATGCAATTTATTTCAATTATCTTATGCCCATCTTTGCCCACTAAAAAAGTGCCCATGCTGTGAGGCTCTCCATTTTCAACTACCCAAAATTGATATGTCTTTCCCTCTTCAATAGGAGGTATATTTGATACCATCAAAATCGCGTCTTTGGATCCTGTTTCCCAGAGTAGTTTCCCTGAGCAGTCTAATTCAGACATCCCGCTTGCAAGCTTAATCGTGTCTACCTTAGGATCCATTACAAAATCCATCACTTCGGTCTCTTTTTGAAGATTCGCTTGTAGATTTTGTTTTTGAATTGATAGTTCATTTCGAAGAGACATGTTGTTCATAAAAAGAATTATTAACAAGACCACAGCAATAGCGCTCCCTAGATTAAGCCATATTGGCTGGATATTTCTCCAGAAGCTAAATGTCGAAGATTTTGCCGGAGCAGTTTCTTGAGCTTCTATTCTATCAAAGATTTTATTCTCAACTTGAGGAGAAAGAGGACTATCATCCAAAGAATAGGCAAGTGAGGATAGGACAAGCTCGTTCTCTCTGAGCACTTTTTTGCAAATCTCACAACCAGTGCCCAGGTGCTCCTCTAGCTGTCTCAGCTCATATCCTTTTAAAACGCCGAGTGCGAAAAGCGTTATCTGATCTTCATATTTTTCTTTTTCGTGGCGCATCTAATTTAAATCCTCAAGGTAAGGCATAATTTTCTCTTTTAATTTTAAAACCCCCAATCTAATCCTGGTTTTAATAGTTCCTACGGGTTCGTTTAACTTCTCAGCGGCCTCTAGATGAGTGAACCCTTCAAAATACACTATTTCTATAGCAATACGCTGCTTATCAGGCAAATTCTCAAGCGCTTGCCGGATTACTTTTTTACTTTCCTCTCTATCCTCTATTATACGAGATAAATCATCGTTTGAGTTCACTTTTTCTTCATCAATCTCAATATTTCGCTGTCTATATCCGACAGTTCGTAATTTGTCGATTGATCTGCTTCTGGCTATATTTAATATCCAGGTAGATACCCCGCCTCGTTCGGAATCATATGAGTACGCTTTATTCCATACTTGTAAAAAGATTTCCTGCACTACTTCCTCAGCATCTTCCTTGTCCCTGAGCATTCTGAGTGCAAGGTTGTATACCACTTGAGAAAAATGGGAGTAAATTTCTTTAAATGCGGTTTTATCGCCCTGTTTTACTTGGTCGATTAACTGTTGATCTAGTTCGCGGTTAGATTTTTGTTGCATAACCAAAGTGCCACCCAAACTTTGAACCATTGTAGTTAAATCAAAGTTTTTGTCAATCGTTTGTTTTGTATTTAACTCAAGGGCGTTAGTAATTTCAGCGAGGTTCTGGTTAATTATTGTTCTAGGGTATAGAAATACTTGTTTCATTTATAAAAAGGTCCAAAATTATAATCAGAGAAGTCTTTGTCTCCAAATTCATTCATGTTTTTCCTTCCTAGAAATGGCTTGAAATCTTTTCTCGAATAGATAGCCGGTTTCTTAAAACTCTTGATTTAACAGCTGAAATTGAGAGGCTCATAAATTCTCCAACCTCCGCATTTGAAAACCCTTTTATATCTTTAAGGTAGAATATCGTTTTATTACTATGGGTTAATTCGTTTACAGCATTATTTATTATCTTCATCCTCTCTTTATAAAGTATTACTTCATCAGGTTTTTTAGCCCAGTCTGAGGGAGTTGGGAGGTGAGTTTCAAAACATGTGGAGAAATCGATATGTATTTCCTTATTAGTCTTTTTCCTAAACTTGTTAAGGAATTTGTAACACGTATTTAATGTTACTTTATAGAGCCATGTTGAGAATTTAGAATTTCCTTTGAAAGTGTGAAGTTTAGTTACCAGGATTAAAAAGACTTCTTGTTTTATCTCTTCCGCATCATAGCTGTTACGGATTAGCTTCATTGCAAAACCCATTATTATATTGCTGTAACGCTTCACAATGTTATTAAAGGCTTCCTCATCCTGATTATTAACATATAGTCCTATAAGTCTTTCGTCCGAAGCTTTGTCATAATCAAATGGTAATGAATAGATTCTATTATTTTTAACGTAAGATTTACTCTTAATGTCATAATCGAAAGCAGGTTCATATGATTCTTCTAGTCTTTTTAGTGCCGCGTTTGATTCTTTCATATAGTTAGCGTCTCCTATCTAGAATATGATGAAGCTTCTACTTGCTAAATATACG
>SMWY01000050.1 GCA_004356555.1 Candidatus Dadabacteria bacterium | reverse complement strand
TCTATTCTCTCCTGCCCGTAACTAAATAGTAACGTTTGGCCGAAACTAATGATTTCTTCTCGGAATACAAGCGGAAGCACAATGCTTGTGATTATCATCAGCACAGTGATCACGAAGGTTAGATTAATTGCGCTAGAAAAGTTATTTAATCTTCGAAATATCATTTTATATTAAGGGAACTGTATTTTTATCAGAGTAAAATTAACCAATTGTGAGTAAATAGTTAAGTGTATCTCCTCTGCAATATGTAAGCTGCAAAGTCTCAGTTATCCCTTGCCGCATCTTAGAAGCCGTAAAGGGTATTAATAAAAGAGCATTTGATGTTTCAAAATGAGGAGGCTGAAAAGAAAGATTTGAAAGAAAGAGATCAAAACAGTCAACAATACTCTCACCTTACTAAAAACAAATTGGTCTTTTTGGCCCCTGAGAGAACCAGTAATTACAGCTCAAAAAACATATGTGACCCTGCTACTTGATTAATAGTTTTGTTCTGGTTGAATATCCCGTATGAGCAAACGCAAAGTCGTACTTATACCAGGTGATGGAATTGGTCCCAATATTTCAATCGCTGTTAAAAAAATTGTAACCGCCTCAGGTGCTGAAATAGACTGGATAGAACGCAAAGCTGGTCTTTCGGCTCTCGAAGAAGGACTTGATGTTCTTCCCGATAGTACAATAGAGGCAATCAAAGAGCACAAAGTCGCCTTAAAAGGCCCCTGCACTACTCCTATTGGGGAGGGTTTTACTTCTGTGAACGTACAGCTCAGGAAAACATTAGATCTTTACGCAGCCGTGAGACCTATTAGGAATCTCAGTGGCGTGAAGACTCTTTATTCTGGGGTAGATCTAGTAATAATTAGAGAAAATACCGAGGGCTTATATAGCGGTGTGGAAAATACCGTGACGCCCGGCGTTGTTATGAGTATGAAGGTTGCTACAGAGAAGGCCTGCTACCGTATAGCTAAAAAGGCATTTGAATATGCAAGGAAGAGGGGAAGAAAAAAAGTCACGGTATTTCACAAAGCGAATATAATGAAATTGACAGACGGTCTTTTTATTAGAAAGTCTAAGGAACTAAGCGAGCAATACAGCGATATTGAGTATGAAGAAGTAATAATTGATGCCGGTTGCATGAAGTTGGTTCAGGACCCCACTCAGTTTGATATTCTTCTTTTAGAGAATTTATACGGTGATTTATTAAGTGACCTGTGCGCTGGTCTGGTCGGTGGGCTTGGAGTTGTACCGGGGTCTAATATCGGGGATAGAGAAGCGGTATTTGAAGCTGTTCATGGCTCTGCACCTGATATTGCGGGTAAGAATATTGCAAATCCTCTGGCTCTTCTGATGTCATGTGTGATGATGTTGAATTACCTTGCTGATAATGAAGGCAGAGATGATTTCAGACACTGTGCGGACAAGATTAAAGAAGCGTATAACAAAGCTCTAGAGGATGGTGCGACAACTCGCGATCTTGGAGGGAAACTTGGTACTCAGGAATTTGCTCAGGCAATAATGGAGAGGATGTAAGCAGCATTTATACTATTAAATTTTTTGCTAGGGCTTAAGATTTGTTTTTAGTACTCTTAAGAAATTTCCACTCATTATTTTTTCCACACGATCTTCCGGATAACCTTTATCACAAAAATATTCAGCTATCTTAGGGAGATCCGCTATTGTTTTAAGGCCTTCAGGAAAATACTCAATCCTTGCCCCATCCATATCACTACCAATTCCTACATGGTCCTCTCCGCATAGATTCACCATATAATCCGCGTGAGTGAATACTTCTTCGAGTGTCGGAGTTTTATCTCCGATTTTGAGAAAATAATTATATAGTACTATCCCTATAACGCCGCCCCTTTCGGAGATTGCCCTTAGCTGCGCGTCCCTCAAGTTCCTCGGATGGTCAGTAATAGTTCTGGCATTGGAGTGAGTGGCTATAGGTATAAGATTGGTAAGCTCAACAGCTTCCCAGAAACACTTTTCGTTAAGATGTGATAAATCCAGAGTGATACTCAGCTCATTCATTTTATTGATTAACCGGACTCCTTCTTCGGATAATCCATCTTCTGTATCATTACCCGATGCGTATTGGTTTTTATCGTTCCAGGCAAGTCCAATAATGCGGACCCCTCTATTATAAAACTCCTCCAATTTATCCACGTGTTCTATTGGATCTGCCCCTTCCATTAGAGTTAAAAACCCGATCTCAGAGCTTTGTCCAAATTTAGAGAGGTCCTGAGGTGTTTTAACTTGATACACATCATTCTTAAACTGCTTATAAATTTCTTCGTATTTAGAAAGCTGATCAAGTGCAGATTGTACGGTCTTCTCAGGTTTATGTTTCGGGTGTATGAATATAGTGTTAAACACCAACCGGACATTCCCTTCTTTAAGCCAGGGGAGGGTAATCATGCAGGGAACACTGGGGTTTACAAAGTCCCTTTTGAGGTAATTTAGGTGGAATGCTATATCTTCGTGCGCATCTACGATGAAGAAATTTTTTGACATATGATTAAGAATAAAACGCCATGCTTGCAAAACTTACTACCGAGCCTGTGTCCGGCTCAAGAGCCTGATCATAATCTAGCAATTTTCCTTTTTCTGCCTGGATAGTGCTTAATGTCGCGTATATCGATGAGAGGCCGCAAATTTTTCTCCAATCCTTCTCCTCTTCTATCGATCTGTAAAAACCCTCGGCATCTAATTTTTCGCTGTACTCTAAACTTTTTATATCTCTTTCCTTAATACGGCTCAGTGTAAGATCATTCACAGGCTCACTGTCTCCAAATTTAGGTCCTACATGAGCCATGTCCACTCCCGCAATGATAAAGACTTTATCCCCCATTTCTCGTATCATGTTTCCCAGGGATTCAAGAAAGAGTGACACCCTGCTATCTTCTCTAGGGGATTTTCCTTCCTGCACAAGATTGAAAAACGAATTACACAATATAGGTACAATCTTATATTCTTTTTTCTTTTTCAGCACATACTGGAGAAAAGCAACCTGAAATTCAATCGAATGCTCGGTACGGTGGGCAATTTCTCCTTCGAATAGATCCCAGGGACATGTGTCTACAATTCTATCTATTAAATTATTGTCAGTTTCTGATACCCCAAGCGGGGTTTCAAAATGTTTCCTTGTTAGAATAAAGGGGTTATCGACTTCTGCATAGTGCGATGTGCCGAAAATAATATATGTATCAGCCTCACAATTTTCATCCAGTTCCCTGTAAGCCCTTGCATACAGGTGCCCGCCTCTTGTAAAGTCGATATGTGGAGAGATTAAACCCCTGAGCTTACCTTTGGGTGCTGAGTAGGGTTCTTTTTTATGATCTTCTTTAAAAAATTTCTCAAACCACCTGTTTAATTCATCAGCCTCATCAGGATATGAAAGTCCGGCGTGGCTTGAAGCTCTTACTTCTGATGAATTAAAATCTTCTACTATTTGATTTTTAAAATCCTTGAATTTGTCACTATCTAAAAAAAGAGCATCATCCAGCTGACTAATTAAGTGCTCCAATTCATCTGAAGGGACACTCTCGCCGAACTTCTCTTTACATTTCGTTTGTATATCTTCAATAGAGCTTTTGCCGTCAAAGAGACTGATTATAAATACAGTCTCTTGAGAGACCATAAGGACTTTACCGCTTAAGTTATTCGGGTCTTTTAAGCAAATAACTCCCCGCCCCTCGTGCTTAACAGGAAACGCTTCTATTGGATTTAGTTTAGGATATTCCATAGCCTTTCTATTTACTTTGGATGCCCCCAGCCGCCCCCGCCCGGGGTTTCAATCCTTATTCTATCTCCGTTCTTCACCTCAAAAGTAGCTTTGGGATCAATCTTTACTGCTTTATTGTTTCTTATAAAAAAGTTTCTGCCTTTCTTTCCAGGTTCTGCTCCCTCTACCCCATAAGGAGAGAATCTTCTTCTCTCCGTAATCATTGACACTGTGGCTTTGGAAAGAAATTTGTACTCTCTAATTATAGAATCCCCACCGCGGTACTTCCCTTTTCCTCCACTGTGTTTTCTTATGGAATAGGAATTTATCATAACAGGAAGCTCTCGTTCAAGCGATTCTATCGGCGTGTTGAGAGTGTTTGTCATATGAGTCTGGACTGCGCTCACTCCATCTGCTCCAAACCTTCCTCCCATTCCTCCGGCGATAGTTTCGTAGTAAGCAAAGTTTCTTCCGGTTCTGGGATTAAATCCACCGAAGGTGAAATTACTCATTGATCCCGCGCTTGCAGCGGGGACCTTCTGTGGGATGGCTTTTGATAATGCGCCAAATACCACGTCGACTACACGCTGTGAAGTTTCAACATTCCCCCCTACGACGGCTGCAGGGAACTTTGCGTTAAGTATAGAGTTCTCATCAACGATTATTTCTACGGCCCTGAGCGGTCCTGAATTAAGAGGCAGCGTAGAGGGCGCAAGACATTGAAATACATAAATTACTGCAGCTGTTGTTACGCTATAAGGAGCGTTTAGATTGCCTTTTACCTTTTCCGAGCTACCTCTTAAATCTACTTTTGCCTTTTGACCCTTTATCGTGATTTTAGCCTTAATAGGGATTTTCTTAGTTCCTACACCATCATCGTCCATATAATCTTCAAATTCGTAAGTTCCGTCCGGGATTTCTTTTATGACCCCTTTCATTATTTTTTCGCTGTAGTTTAAGAGCTCATAACCTGCCTGCTTAACTTGCTCAAGCGAATATTTTCTTATAGTTTCTTTCAGTCTCTTTTCTCCTAATTCAAGCGCTCCAACCTGTGCATTGAAGTCTCCCTCTCTTTCTTCAGGGTCTCTGGTTGAAGTCAGGATCTCATTAAATAGCTTCTTATTGATTCTTCTTTTTCTGTAGAGTTTCGATGGGGGTATTAATACTCCTTCTTCTTCAATTGAGGTGGAAAGAGGCATTGAACCCGGCGTTAGTCCTCCAATGTCTGCATGGTGTGCACGGGACGCGACAAAAAATTCTAATTTGTTATTAATAAACACAGGTGTTATGCATGTAACATCCGGAAGATGGGTCCCACCTCTGAAGGGATCATTTAAAATCAGCACGTCTCCCTCACTTATATTTGGCATATCCAATACAGCCCTTACCGCAAAGCTCATAGATCCCAGGTGTATAGGGATATGAGCTGCTTGGGCTATCATTTCACCATTTGACTGAAATACAGCACAAGAAAGGTCCCTTCTCTCTTTTATATTAGGAGAGAATCCCGCTCTTATGAGGACAACTCCCATTTCCTCAGCAATGGAGCTTAGAATATTCTGGTAAATTTCAAGTTCAAAGGGGGTCAGGGCCATTTTTGTAAATTAAGATCACTAGTTATAGAAAGTTAGAATCAATTTTTTCCATTATCTTCTGACTTATCAGTAGGAACCGAGATTTGAATATAATTCCAGTATTTGCATTGCTCAGAACTGTAGTATTTTATCTCTGAGTCGAGAACGAAATTTTTTGCCGGACTTCCCGGAATGATATGGATTCCGTTTTCACATTTTTGAACTAGTTTTATAAACGGGATAAGAGCTTCATCACCTATATAGTATTGTCCTTTTATGTTTTTTGCTACTTTAACCGTTGCACTGCAATTAGATACTAATTCAGGGACAAATTTAGCGGTGTTTTCAGCGTTCGGATTGCATTCAGTTGAGTCATAGGGTTTTCCACATTCGACTTTTGTAACAATTCCCTCAATTGCGAAATCAGAGCTGTCTAATAGTTCCTCAGGTGTGCATGGAGCGGGAAGTGCATGAGATAAGTTGGGCAGGATAGAAGCAATAATTATAAAAAGTGATATTATTA
>SMWY01000049.1 GCA_004356555.1 Candidatus Dadabacteria bacterium | reverse complement strand
TTTCTCTACGTTTTCCAGCAGTGGAACCAACCCTTCTCTAGATGGGCTTGTATATATAATGTCTTTTAAAATTCTAAGATTTAAATTTATTTCTTCTAGGCTTAACAATTCACTTTCATTTGGGAGCTCAGGGGAATGCCAAATTGAAGCGTTTCCGATATGGAGACTAAAGACACTATCCTCTGATGTTATTTCATCATCATTAAGCAATAATTTAGTTCCACTTTGTATATCCAACAACTTAAAAGAACTGCTTTCCATTCCGTTTAGGACTATCGATGTCGGACTAACAAAGTCTCTGTCTTTCATCACTTTTATTAGACCTTCTTTTCCACAATCAATGTATATCGCGTGTTCAAAAACATGGTTACTCTCTAATATGGGCTTAGAGCCTTTAAGAATTTCCCGCACTTTGTGTCCTATTAACTCTGCTTGAAGCAGGCTAGAATGTATTTTTTCATTATTCATTTGTAAAGGGTGCGATGAGTTGGAGCCTCACAATCAGATTTAGCAATATTTGATATTAAAAATCAATACATAATGTAACTACACCAACAAGTTACCTTGACATTCTTCAATTATATTTCTTCCAATGAGGACGCTTCCCTCCGGGATAAGAACTGGCAAGAATAATCTTTTTACGAATACTCCATGGAATTATAAGATATATAGGAACGAATATATTGCGCCAGAAGAAGTGATCGATGCCCTTTTCCCTATAAGGCTGCTCACAGCTCTCAGGATAGCGGGACATCAGCTCATCCGCAGCAGCTTCCTGCAGGTGTTTTTCAGCGTTTTTTCTCAACCAGTGTCCAAAAGCCATCTCTTATCTCCAATAACTCTTATTTTGCAAGCTCTCTGAGCCCCGCCTGGGCAGCAAGCGCAATAGGTTCCATCAAAGCGCCAATTGGAGGAGAATACACATTCTCCATCCATGCAAGCTCATCAAGCGTAACTCCCCGCTTTATTACAAATGCAAGGAAATCCGCCCTTTCCTTAATACCTTCCCCTCCTGACATCTGAGCGCCCAAGACCTTTCGAGTAGACGGATCAGCAATTAGCTTTACCCTAATCCTCATTACTCCCGGATAGTATCTTGCTCTGGATATACCCATTGCAAATGCCACTACATGTGGTATTCCAAGCGCTTTATGGAGAGTTTCACCAAGTGATACCCCCCCAATTTGCACCTGGCCTCCGACCATTCCCCAAGGGATAAATACAGGATCATAGGCACGGTCATCTCCGGCTGCATTTGCTCCAGCAACACGGCCTTGAGAATAAGCATGGCTTCCCGAAAGTCCCTGAATCGGAATTTCCGTGACTCCGTGAACAATTTCGGTACAGTCACCTGCAGCAAAAACGTCTTTTACTGAAGTCCTCATATGGTCGTCTACCACCATTCCTCCGGTAGCCCCAAGATCAATCCCTGCTTCACTTGAGAGAGAGTTATTAGGTTTCTTGTGAGCTGCTATTACAACCACATCACACTCAATTTCGCCGTTTGATGTTACAACACTTGTAACTTTTCCACCTGTTCCTTTAAATTCGAGCACTTTGGTGCCAAAGTGCATCTGGGCACCCATCTCTTCAAGAGATTCTTTTACTGGTTCCATAATGTCCGGATCTGCAATTTCAGACATGAGCCACCCGCCTTCATCGACCAGATGAGTCTCAAGCCCTCTATGTGCGAGATTCCCCGCCATTTCAATACCAAGAGGAGTTGCACATACAACCACAGCTTTTTTCAGGCTTTCGAGCTCCTTATCGAACTCCATTGCCCGCCTTATGTTCTTTATATATTTAATCCTGTCTAAATCTATTCCCGGTATATCAGGCTCATCATATTCAAACCCGGTAGCTATTACAAGGCGGTCCCACCCGAAAGCTTCTGATCCCACGCTTACCGTACGGTCCTCTATATTAATACCGGTCACCTTGGTTTGAAGCCGGAGATCGATACCAATCTTGGCGTAATGTTCTGATGTTTGAAGAAATAAATTGTCAAAGTTAGGAATTTCCTTTCCTAGTACAAACGGGATACCGCACGGACTGTAAGCTACATCCTCATATTCTGTAAAAAGTGTAACTGAAGCATCAGGCAAAAGCCCTTTAGCAGTTGAAGCGGCTGAAATACCGGCAGCCCCGCCTCCTATAACTATTACTTTGATATTATCTTGAGCCATATAAATCCACCTTTTAAATCTTAATTGGAGTTCCTGTCATATTCTTAAATTAACTTACCTTTATAGGCTTAATAAACTTTTTGAACTTTACCTTTTCCCGCTGAGCTGCTTTTTCAAAATCAGGAAGTGCTGAACATTCTCCGCAGCTAACACACCCTGCAATACTGCTTTTTGCAGCGTCATCATATTTAGACATCACCTTAGCAGCCTCTCTATATACATAATCCATTGTTTCAGGACTTGGGGGCTTTACGTTCTCCATTGGAGTCCCGGCAACGGGCCTAAAGGGTACGATGAAAGGATAAACTCCCATCTCTGCACATAACGCAGCGCCGTCTATTACTGTTTGCAAATCCTCACCCATGCCTACCAGGATATAGGTGCTAACCTGCCATCTCCCGAAAACTCTCACGGCTTCTTTCCATGACTCAACATATCTATTAAAGCCAATTCTTGCTTTCCCGGGTGTAACACGTTCAAACACTTCCGGGTCAAAGGTCTCGATGTGAATACCCACTGCATCAACACCGGAATCTTTTAATCTTTGAAACCATGAGAAGTCTTCAGGGGGAATTATTTGTAATTGTATTGGGAGCCCTGTTTCTTTCTTTACCTCAGAGCATATTTCGGCATATTTCTCTAAAGCCTTTTCCTCATCAGGCGCTACGCCTGAAGTGAATACTATATTTGAAATGCCGTCGAGCTCCTTTGCTAGTTTAATAGTCTCAACTAAGTTTTTGGCATTTTTAAATCCTACGGTGCTTCTATCCTTGAGTGTAAGTTCAATGCCGCAGAATTGACATTTCCTCTCGTCTCGCCAAAAATCGCATGTTTGAAGTAGTGTAGTAGCAAATGTTGTCGGACAGTGAAGAATTCCCATCTTCTGCATTGATACTCCAACAGAAGTTTTGTGCTCAGAGAACTTTGCGTTACCCATAGGTTCTACCTGAACCAAGGCCACATCGTCCTTGAATATCCAGTATTCACCGTTAATGTCATCCAAGTGATAAGGGGAGTCTTTAACAAAATCTCCCACTACAGGAATATTTGCCTCACTATCAGGAAGGATTTTCAAATGAATCCCACCCGTGGGTCCTGCTCCACCGCTCCTTATGCCTTTTGTATCAGGAATCCTAAGTCCCAGACTTTGCAACTCTACTTTAAGGGTCGTCGAGTCCATCTTGTGCCCCCTAGCAATTTATTTAGGTAAAGAACTACATACCGGCAAATTAAAGCATTACCGGCAAAACTTTGCTCCAAACTATCAGTACTCTACTACAAAAATTTATAGAGTACCTTACACAGTCCATACGCTGAATATCATTGCGCCTGCTCTATGATGTTCAATCACTATGTCCAATATATCGGTCGGATGAATTGGTATTACACCCTCGATGAAACAAGATTCATGCAGGCCGAGAAGAGCTGCTGCTGAAAAACGGCATGCATAAACTGTAATACCCTCACCCAGCATCTTGTTAACGAGGTTAGGATACAACTGAAGACCAGCGCCATAACCGTCGTCTCCTACGTTTGGCCATCCTCTATAAACAGGTATAGCTGATGCAGGACCATAGAAAAGGACTTTAACATCATAACCTTTTCTCTTTGTTCTAATTGCTGTAAGCATATTGATACCAGCTACTGAACCTTCATAAGGAACTGAGTGAATAAGGAATAGAGCCTTTTCACCCTCTTTAGCCTTGTGATCGGGGAAAAGTTTTTCCTCGTAGTTTACTAATGCCTTTCCATTTTCCGGCCTATCGGCCTTAGCCATATCTACTGCCATGATAAATACCTCCTAAAGTTATTTATTTTAGAACCCGCTGTTATGTTAACAACAAGTTCTTTTTTGCCGTTTTTTTAGAACTCCCTTTTGAAAAACCCGTCATTCCCATCATAGAATAAATAAGAACCAAATTCAATTAATTTCTCTCCATAGTCTATTTTTTAAGAACCTTATAATTTCAATGACAATGAATTATTTCCGTACCTGCCTCTCCTTTAATTGCAGATTCTATACAATCAAGTGATGTTATAATTGCCTTTTTTCCCCCTGAGCGAAGAAACTGTATAGCGGCCTCAATCTTGGGGCCCATACTTCCTGGCGCAAAATGTCCCTCTGAAAAATAACGCTCAGCCTCTTCAAGCGTAATTTTAGACAAGTTTTTTTGCTCTGGAGTTCCAAAATTAATAGCTACCCGGTCAACAGGCGTGATTAAGAGAAGAAGCTCGGCACCTATAAAGTTCCCGATCTTCTCGGCTGCAAAATCTTTATCAATAACTGCCGGCACACCTTTAAGGCAACCTTTCTCATCTCTTATAACAGGAATGCCTCCGCCTCCACATGCTATAACAACAAAATCTTTATGCGCCATTTCGGCAATTTCTTCTTTCTCGATAATATCGATAGGTCTAGGAGAAGCTACGATACGCCTGTAACCCCTTCCGGAATCTTCTTTCATTAACCAACCTTCTTCTCTACTTAGTTTGTCGCTCTGCTCCTTATTGAAAAATGGCCCGATAAACTTTGTGGGATTATTAAACGCGGGATCATCTTTTGAAACTACGACTTGTGTAATAAATACAATAATGGGCTTTTTTATATTATTTCGAGTAAATGTATTCCTAAGTCTATGTCCTATCATATATCCTATCTGTCCTTGGGTCATAGCGTTACACGCTTCAAGCGGCATAGGAGGAACATTTTCAGCCAGACACTCCTGCTGCATTAGAAAATTGCCAACTTGTGGACCGTTGCCATGCGTGATTAATATTCTATAACCCATATCAAATAGGAATAGAAGTTTGTTGCACATAATATCAGTTTTAATTATCTGCTCCGCATATGTGCTGTTTCCGTCCTCACCCATAAGGGCATTCCCCCCAAACGCTACCACAGCAGTTTTTACCTTCTCTTTTTCTTTCATTTTAGATATCTCCCCTGGCTGTAATCATTCCGGCAACTCTAGAAGCAAGTGCATTAGTGGGAAAGACCAGCACTCCTTCCTGCCTTAATTTTTCTTCTTGTTCAATAAGTCCTTGTGGGTCTTTATCAGTGCCACAAACGTGAGACACAAAGACTAAATTTCGCCCTTTTTTCTTCGCTGATTTTTTTGCCTCTTTTATAGCAGGCAAAAGATCGCCTGCTGGATCGGGGCTAGCTACGTAACCTAGAACAACGTCAAAAAGAATCACTCCGACATTGGCTTTGGCTGCCTCGCTCATTATTCTTTCGCTTCTTAAATTTGCATCTATCATGGGATGAGGACGTCCAACAGTGAATTCTTCCTCACCTAGATCTATTAAGGAATTACGCTGGCTTTTGTTTGAGTCTTTAAGCTTGAATTCTTTATTGAGCGGAGCGTTTGAATATATATTCCCTAAAATAGGCTGAAGAACTTGCTGGGCCTCATAACAAAGAGTGCCTCCTGAATAAAGACCTCTTAAATACCGTTGTTTAGAGTCTAAAGATTTAACAGATTGTTGTGCGAGCTTTTTCCAATTTTTACTAGAATTAATCCTTGGTTTTTTATTACTTTTCTGAGCCAACTGTACCGCTCGAATGGAAGCATCCTCAAGGGTAGAAACAAAGTAAATATCAGGGTCCTCACTTTTTAGGTCGCTACCTAAAAAGCAAATTACGGCAGGTTTACCAGTTTCTCTGACTGAAGTTAGGATTTTCTCAGCAACCTTTATTGAAGGAGGTTTAGAAACCAAAAGTAGGACTTTAGAATTTTGATCATTACTTAGCATCTTTATTGCTTCTAATGTTGTTATCCCACCTACTTCCTCTGATAAATCCCTCCCACCGACACCAATCCCGTGCGTTATCCCTGATCCCAGATTGTTAATCAGACTCGTGACTTCCTGCAAACCCGTTCCCGCTCCTGCAATCACTCCAATTGGCCCGCTTCTAATTACGTTTGAGAACCCAAGTCCAATTCCGTTAATTATC
>SMWY01000048.1 GCA_004356555.1 Candidatus Dadabacteria bacterium | reverse complement strand
GCAATGGCAAGAGTTTTACTATCAATAATAGGGTTCCTATAACGGAATTCGGAAGCTATATCCACTTCAACTGAAACCTTTGCGATTTCCTCGATCAGATATTTCCCAATCAGGCTTGCATGATAAGAAGTACCGCACGCAAGAACTATGATCCTCTGAACATCTTTAAAAAATGAACTGTCCAAACCTTCAAAATATACATCCCCAGTTTCTTCTGAGAACCTGCCCCTCATCGTGTCTAAAACGGCCCTCGGCTGCTCGAAAATCTCCTTCATCATAAAGTGGCGGTATCCACACTTCTCAACGGAGATTGGATCCCAGTTTATGGACTGGACTTTTCTTTTAATCTGATTGCCGTCCAAATCGGTGATCTTAATCTCATCCCGCTTTAAAATAGCTACGTCTCCATCTTCTAAATAAATCACATCTTTACAAAATGGCAGTATGGCCGAAACATCGGACGCCAGATAGTTTTCGTGATCGCCTTTTGCTACAATCAAAGGAGAGAATTTTCTAGTAGCAATAACCTTATCAGGATCCCTGTCAGAAATCACTGCTATCGCATACGAGCCATCTATTCTCTTAAAAGCAGCCCTGGCTGCATCCTCAAAACACAGCCCGGTGTTAGACATTTCCTCAATTAGGTGCGCTATGACTTCAGTATCAGTGTCTGAGTAAAATGTATAGCCTTTCTTTTTAAGCTCATTTTTAAGCTCTAAATAATTTTCTACTATTCCGTTATGTACGACCGAAGTTCCGCCTGAAACATGGGGATGGGCGTTTTTTTGAGACGCATCACCGTGAGTTGCCCATCTTGTATGGCCTATGCCGAGAAGTCCTTTGGGCGAGTGTTTTTTAACTTTAGCTTTGAGTTTAGAGAGCTTCCCTTTACTTTTAAAAATTTTTGAACGGCCGTCCTGCATTATGGCTATACCAGAGGAATCATAGCCCCTGTACTCGAGCCTAGTCAGACCTTGTAGCAATACATCAACGGTTTTTGACTGATCCCCTATATATCCTAAGATTCCACACATTTACTTTCTTTTTTTCTCCTTAGGGTTTCTCTTCCAATCCTTAATAATAATCTGTCTGGCTCTTCCAATAGCAAGCGATCCTTCAGGGACGTCTTTTGAAATTGTTGAACCGGCTCCTGTAGTGGCGCCCTTACCAACCTTAATCGGAGCAACTAACATTGTGTCACTTCCTATAAACACATTGTCTTCTACTACAGTCTTATGCTTTTCAAAGCCGTCATAGTTACATGTAATAGTACCTGCTCCTATATTGACGTCTTTCCCCAACATAGCATCCCCTACATATGATAGGTGAGAGACTTTTGATCCCGGGCCAATTTTAGATTTCTTTATTTCTACAAAATTACCTATCTTAGCCCCATCCATTATTTGTGCTTCCGGACGAAGGTGGGCAAAAGGGCCAATATTTACATTATTATTAATAGTGGCATTCGTAATACGGCAGGACGATCTGATAGTAACTCGATTTCCAAATTTAGAATCTTCAATCCAGGTCGAGGGACCAATTACACAGTCCCGACCTATTTGAGATTTCCCGTAAATGTGGGTGTTAGGATATATAGTCGTATCTCGTCCAATTCTAACCTCGGGAGAAATGTATGTTGTTTCAGGATCAATCAAAGTAACACCCGAGCGCATAAGGCTCTCGTTTACCCTCCACTTTAGCACGCTTTGTACATATGAAAGCTCAGACCTGTCATTCACACCCATTACTTCATCGCTATCTGAAACAATTACACCATTAACCTTTAAAGAGTCTTTATGAGCTGATTGCACTATATCGGTTAAGTAATATTCACTTTGCTTATTTCGGGAATTAATCTTTTTAAGCGCATTCCACAAGAAAGAGCTTTTTACACAGTAAGTTCCAGAATTTATCTCATTAATAAGCCGCTCTTCTCTGGATGCATCTTTTTCTTCAACAATGCCTATCACATCGCCATTTTGATCCCTCTTTATTCGTCCATAACCGTGAGGGTCGTCTATTAGCGCTGTAAGAATCGAAAGGTCGGCATTTTTTTTCTCGTGGTCCTTCATAAACTTCTTTAGAGAGCTTGATGTTATGAGCGGGAAATCTCCGTTAAGAATAAGAATATTGCCTTTAAAGTTTTTAAGCGCGGACTTGGCACAGTTTGCCGCATGCCCCGTCCCCAACTGTTTAGTTTGCACTACATAAGTGATTTTTTTAGAGTCCGAAATCTTTTTAACATCCTGGGCTCTATGACCAACCACCAGAACAACACGCTTAGGAGATAAGTTATTGACTGCATCTAATAAATAACTTAGCATGGGCCGTCCTAAAACCGGATGAAGCACTTTAGGGATATCGGACTTCATCCTCTTTCCCATTCCTGCAGCTAATATAACAACGGCTAAATTCATTACTCTACTTAGCCCTCCCATATTTATCTTCTAACCTTACAACGTCCTCAACTTCAGGAGTAGAGGCTTCAATTATGTCACAATCCTCAATTGCAGTCATGCGGTGTTTCGTGAATGGTTCTATTCTGATTGAGTGCCCTGGGGTCATAGTCATCTCTTCCCTACTCTCACCCGGCTTTTCTATCTCTAAAAGCATTTCCCCGCTGTAAAGATATATAGTCTCGTCCTTAACCTCATGATACTGGTAGCTTAAGCTCTCTCCTTTATTTACATGGAGTATTTTGGCTACGTATTTATCAGTAAAAGCCCACCACAACTCGTATCCCCAGGGTTTTTCTACTTTTTTGATATCGTTAGTTTTTATCAATTAAATATTTCCTTTTCACTATCTCAGTATGCTGAAGTATAAATCAAAAGTGGAAGGATTTGTAATTCATATCACAGTGGGAATATATATGAATATGATTTATTTTGCGAATTTAATGATTCAGATTTATATACTGCTCCCCATTAAGAACCTCTGAGAATTAAGCCAGTAAAATTTGTTGAGAATTTCCTTACACGTGCAAACCGGCTTTATGAGCAAGAAACGGGGAGCCTTATGGTTCCTCTCGGCTTGGGTTGTACGTGAAACGGTGGGTCAGGGCCGTGTTGGTCAGTTAATGTTAGCGCAAATTCTAACTCTTTAGGCTGACATAAAATTGAGATTTGAAAGCATCAAAGAGGTTCTAAGCTCTTTTTAAAACCCTTACGAAATTAGAATGCTGTTCGAGTGCTTTTTCTACTTCTATAGGGCTCCTATTTGGCTGTCGAGAAATTGCATCAACATAATGATTGCCAAGTGGTCTAACAATTGCTTTTTTAAATTTTCTCATCATTTGAATAGGTTACAATTCGTTTGGTTTGACAAAAAATTTAAGTTTTTCACAACCTTTCCTATGTACTAATAATTTGAAATCTGTCTTATAAAATGTTTCAATATCATTTTCTGAAACGAATTTTTTCTTATAATTATCACTTCTGAGATCGAGATTTAGGCTATCTGATAAAAACCTTTGAAGACCATAGTGAACTTTGTTGAAACCTACGAGTTGCCCAATTTCATCTAGCAAACTAAAATTTACGTCGAACGTTATATCTACATTTCCTGGAGAATGAAACTCATCTTCCACTATTTGCTTACTATAAATTCTTCTATGCTCAATTAAATCGTCGAAAAGATACTGATAATCACCCCCATAGTCGATTATATATAAATATCCATTTGAAAGTATTTTATCTGTATTTTTAAGAAATTCTAAATAATCAGGAGATACAAATACAACTTTCCCCGAAAACGAATAAAGAGATCTAATGGAATCCTTTAGAAAATAATCTTGCAAGAAATTATGAACAGGTGGGAAATACTCTGTGCTGACAAATAACTCCTTCCAGATAGTATTTTTTTGAAAAAGACTAATAAGCTTTGAGTCATGATTCGAATATAATATTTGCATAAGGATCTTATAATTTTCCTTTGTTAAAAAAGTATAAGATCCTAAGCTGGATGACATGCTACTTAAATTCATTTCTTTGCCACTTTTTGAAAAAATATCTTTTAAAATTCCTATGATCTCCTTTCTAATGAGCGGAAGAACTAAAGATATGTAGAATTCATCATTTATAAAATAAATTTTATGATACGGGAAGTTATCAATCAACTCGTTACAAAAAATAATTCCTTTCAATTCGGAAAAGGAGCATTTCCCCATTGGCTTAGTAATATCCAACTCTAATGAATCAATAATATGCTCAAATTTTTTACATTTTTTGTAAGCAGTATCTAAAAGAAGCTTTGAACGGTCTACAATTAGATACCTAAGATCATCTAAGAAAAGTCTAAAATCATCACAACTATCAGCTTTTGTAGCAATGAAATTCATCAAATTTAAAGCAAGCGAACCGTCACCACTACCAATGTCAACAATATAAAATTTATCTTGCTTATTTAGAATCCGATGTTTTTTCATCTCTACCCAGAGATTAAAAGCATGGTTAGCAAGTAACTCTCCATATATAGGAGAAAAATTGGATGGGAATGTTATAAAGTCGCCCACATTACTGAAATCGACTTTAGCACGACCATAAAAACCAAAGTGAGGATTGTACAAAACATAATCAACATATTCATAATAAGTAAAAAAGTAATCAATTAGAGTATCAGAAATGCTAGTATTATTCGAACTTAAGTTAAGTTCCCTAAAAAGTGCTTGTAGCTGATTATCAAATTTTAATAAATTGTACCTATTCATAAATTTTACTGACCTTCCCCCATGCTTTGTACCACGGCACATGAGAGTTACCGGTTCTAAAAATGTGGAACCGTCGATCTCTATACTATCTCAGTATGCTGAAGTATAAATCAAAAAAGGAAGGATTTGTAATTCATATCACAGTGGAAATATATATGAATATGCTTTATTTTGCGAATTTGCAGGATTCAGGATGAATCAGGGCGTATTATACTATTCATAATTCCACCTTAAACCGAACCTGACAAAAGAGGTGCAGTACATCAATGGCAAATATATGTTCCATTATGATAGAATTAAATCGAGTGTTTGAAACGGCGGGATATTTTGATTACTTATAATTAGTTGTAAGAGGGAGAACCTTAAATGAAATTAAAAATGATAATTTGGGCAACTGATGGCTCTCAAGAATCAGAGAGAGCTTTGGATTATGCGAAGTATATTGCAGGGAAATCAGGTGCTGAGATTGTGGGCGTACACGTAGTT
>SMWY01000047.1 GCA_004356555.1 Candidatus Dadabacteria bacterium | reverse complement strand
CGTCGAAGCGCCTGCCACTGACACTACAGAAGAGGCTCCAAATAAAGAGGAGACCTCACAGGATAAGGCGGAGACAGAACCTGAAACTCAAACAGCGGATAGCGTCGAAGCGCCTGCCACTGACACTACAGAAGAGGCTCCAAATAAAGAGGAGACCTCACAGGATAAGGCGGAGACAGAACCTGAAACTCAAACAGCGGATAGCGTCGAAGCGCCTGCCACTGACACTACAGAAGAGGAAGGAGGAACTCAATAATGGATTCACGAAGAGATAGAAGATACTTTGCAAAAAAGAAGGTGTGCAGGTTTTGCACTGAACCTATTGAAATAGATTATAAAAATGTAGATTTAATGGCAAGATTTATAACTGATAGGAAAAAGATAGTGCCAAGAAGAAATTCTGGTCTTTGTGCATACCATCAAAGACAGCTTGCCACTGCAATCAAAAGAACAAGGTTCATGGCTCTTCTTCCATATACGGTTCTTCATTAAAAATGGAGCAAAGACCAGCTTTAACTAGTTTTAATTAGTTTTAACAAGATATACTGGGAGGTTTTCAAAAGATGAGGGTTATACTTACTACAGACGTTGAGTCAGTTGGGAAAATGGGCGAAATAAAAGAGGTAAAGAACGGGTTAGCCAGAAATTACCTAATTCCAAAAAAACTTGCTATAAGAGCTACTCCCGGAAATATGAAAGTTTGGGAGCAAAAAAGTAATATTATAATGAAAAGAGAGGAAGGCTTAAAAGTTGAAGCTCAAGGTTATGCATCCAAAATTGACGGAGTAAGTGTCAGTATTGCCGTTAAAGTTGGAGAAGGAAATAAGATATTTGGATCTGTTACCTCCCAAAATATATCTGCGGCATTAAAAGAGGCTGGATTTGAAGTTTCAAGAAAAGATATAAAACTTGAGAGTCCTATTAAAGTATTGGGAACACATGATGTGAGTGTCAAACTCTACCAAGACGTAGAAGCAAATATAAGTGTAACTGTTATAGGGGAAAACGGAGAAGTGGCAGAACCAGAAGTAATTCAAACAGAAGCAGAAACAACAGAGGAAATCCCTGAAGAAGAAGCAGCGGAAACTGAAACGGATGCAGAACCGGAAGAGCTAGAAGAAGAAAAAGAAGAAGCAGAAGAAACTAAAGAAGAAGAAAGTTGATATTAATTGTCCAAAGCTATTAATATTTAATCCTTGCCCAGTTCCTTTTAAATTACTCTACAGAGCCTAACTGTAACATCTGTTCAAGCGGTACTTTTCTATAACCAGCTGGAGCCCTAAACTCATTATTATCTATTTGCTTTTTGGACACTTTAACTGTTTCCTCAATAATAGAATTTCCGGAAACTGGATAATCGATTGTCTTCATTGGGAAACCTGAACTGAATACTTCTATATAGACTTGCTCCGCTTCCTTAGATACTGAGCTTGCTCCTCCTAAACTTTCCTCAATTTTTCTAAGTTCACTCATATATTCAGTCATCTTATTCATATCAATTTCATTTTCAAGCCCTACCTCTTTACTCGTCCAGATTTCTTCATCAAGCTTACCGTTTCTATATATCTCGTATTTAACCGATTCATATCCGGCAATTTTACTAATATCTCCAGTTTTTTTTAGCTCAATTTTCACAGGTACAGAATTACTCCCGGGGAGCTCAATACCTTGTCTTTTCATCATTTCCTCTGCCTGAGCTCTCTGATCAGGCGTAAGCTCGGCAAGCTGCTGTTGCATAGCGGTTTTCATCTTTAGAGCATATTCTTTAAAAAACTTAAAATAATCCTTTGCTTTAGCCGATGTATATGTCCTTGACATATTGTCTATCTGCATCATTTCTCCAGTTTCCAGATTGAATATTGCTGAAAACTGGCCTTCTTCATCAAAAAATTTAACTTTATTTTCTTGCATATATATAGTGCCCTTTAACTTCTTACTAGTGCCTTTCTCATATCTCTCCTGTTCCAGAACAAACCCTGCAATAACTTGTGACGCGGTAAATATTAAGAGTACTAGAATAACAATTATAGATCTGCAAAAGTCCAACATCTAAACCTCCAGATTGTATTAATTAGGAAATATTTAGTCCCCTCTTGGTTCTAAGTAAAATAACTTATAATGCGGATATAAGCCACAAGAAAGCTATACTCTAAAATAATAGAGAACGTGAATTTATCTCTATTGACGCTCCTCGAATCTGTGATAGATTAAAACGGTCTAATCGCGACATTTCATGGAGGTAATTATTTTATGGCTGATACTATCAAGTTTGCCCCCGTTGGTGAAAAAGAAATCACCAGAGCTATTGTACAGGGGTTTGCAAATGAATTTAACGAATACATTGAAAGTGATGTGATAGTTGTGGGGGCGGGACCAAGCGGTCTTGTCGCTGCAAAGGATATAGCGAAAAAGAAATATAAAGTTCTTTTAGTGGAAAGAATGAACTATCTAGGGGGCGGATTCTGGATAGGTGGTTACCTTATGAACAAAATTACTGTAAGGACACCCGGGAATGAGGTTCTTGATGAAATAGAAGTACCCTATGAAGAAGTCGAGCCTGGGCTGTGCGTAGCAGACGGACCATACGCTTGTTCAAAGCTAATAGCTATGACTTGTGAGGCCGGCGCTAAAATACGCAACATGACCATGTTTGATGATCTAGTTTATAGAGAAAACGGAAGAGTCGCTGGAATTGTTATCAACTGGACGCCGGTTGCTAATATGCCAAAAGAAATAACTTGCCTTGATCCGATAGCAATAGAGTCAAAACTTGTTATTGACGCCACGGGTCACGATGCTTACTGTGTGTCCAGACTCTCACAGCAAGGTTTATATAAGAAGCTACCGGGGCATGGATCGATGTGGGTAGAAAAGTCAGAAGAAGCGCTTGTAGAATACACAGGTTTAGTTCATCCTGGATTGATTGTTTGCGGAATGTCTGTTAATACAACCTTCGGCCTTCCTAGAATGGGGCCGACATTTGGCGGAATGTTGCTTTCAGGTAGAAAAGCCGCACAGGTGGCAATTGATATACTTGAAAGCGGAGAAGAAAAAGCCAGAGCTTAATATTAGGAACCAAAGTGGGGGAAGAGCTGCTTGCACCTCTTCCCTTTTTATTTAAAACCCTTCATTTAACTCTTATTGACTCCAAACACTTTTCACAAGGATTGCCATTATACTGCACTTTGAGCACTTCTCCCTGCCAATGGGAATTGAATAGGCAACATTGTGGGTCTTCACAAAAAGCATTTCCAGTGATTTCGTATCCAATCGCCTGAAGAGCGTATGAGGGCAGTATGGAAGATATCTTTGGGTCATCATATTCGACAAATCTCCCTTTATACATATTATCGAGCTCACTCACATCCCCTCCAGTTTGGATTAGCCGCCCTTTTATATAGTAATACTCTTTGGGCTTGGCAGGGGCCTCCACCAATCCCGAGGTTGAAACAAGGGCCGGAGTCCCCATAAGAACCACTCTTGCGTGATATCTCCTGTTTTCAAAAGTTCCAAATAGGAGACTTGTGAATATTAGATGTATGAACCCGCTTTTAATCTCGTCAGCAACTTTTTCCGCAAGTGTTCTGTATAATATTCTCTGAACCCAATATCCGTCATAGAACTTTCCTCTGACACTCTCACGTCCTAAAATTCTATTAACTTCTGAATCAATCTCATTTCTATTCGCAGGATTAGTATTATCAAGAGGGGTTGAAATATCAGGAATTTGCACTGAGGATAAATTCCGGGCCAATTTATAAATATCTTGCTCCGAAAGTGATAAATAATCTACCAGATTACCTCGATACTCAATGGAAAATCCTAATTTATTGATGCGCTCTAGTACTAAGTCAATATTGAGTGACGCCGAAGGGTAATCTGAGTAAATAAAAACTTGGAAGTCTCTTTTCATAGATTAGAGCAATTAACTAACTCTTATGCACGGACAATAAAATCTAGATAATATTAAACTTCAATTTCGGCTATAACTTCAATCTCTACAGGGGAATCAGCTGGAAGCTCCGATACGCCAACCGCGACTCTGGCATGCCTGCCAGCCTCTCCAAAAATCTCAAAGAAAAAGTCCGACGCTCCGTTTACTACTGCCGCCTGAGAATTAAAGCCATTGGCACTTGAAACGTACCCAGTTATTTTTACTATCTTTTTGACTTTACTAAAATCACCAATCTCCTTACCTATTACCGCTAGAGCATTGATAGAGGAAACTCTGGCCGCCTGATATGCTTCCTCAGCCGTGACCTGAGCCCCCACTTTACCCTTAAATAATAGGTTCCCGTCTATAAGGGGCAGCTGACCGGAAATAAAAAGTAAATAACCTGAAACAACCGCGGGTTTATAAGCACCTAAGGGATCAGGTGGATCAGGGAGCTTAATCCCTAGCTCATCTAAGCGTTTGTTAACGTCCGTCATATTGAGTCTCAGCTTTAATGGCGACGTATATTGTATTTGAACCCCGTTTAACTAAAAATAAAATGTTTTGCCTTTCTTCAACCGAATCTATTTCTTTGCGGTAATTGTCCAAATTTGCGATCTGCTTTTTATTTATTTCTAGAATAACATCTGCTCTAAGTAATCCTGCCTCAAACGCAAGACTATTGCTCCTTACGTAAGTAATAACAACCCCACTAGAATCTTCAATGTCCAGCCTACGCTTTACCTCAGGGGTAATTTCCTGAACAATTAGACCAAGATTTTGTTCAATCTCATTTTTCGGACTCTGTCTGGAGGTTTGAGCAAACTGGTCTGGAAGTTCTTCAAGTTTTATGCTCAAATCCTTTTCTTTGCCGTTTCTTATGACTTTCAACTTTGTTTTCGTGCCTGGGGCATAACTAGCTACTAACTTAGGTAATTCCGGCATTTCATCAATCTTATTTCCATTAAGCTCTATTATGATATCGCCCCTTTTAACTCCGGCTTTCTCTGCCGGTCCTCCGGCTGTTACATCTGCGACCAAAGCCCCGTTATCATTATCCAAATCGAGACTTTCAGCAATATCCGGAGTCACCCTTTGCACATAAACTCCAATCCATCCCCTAACCACTTTGCCACCGTTTCTCAACTGTGACACTACATTCTTCGTCATATTAATTGGAATTGCAAAGCCAATCCCCTTACCGCGTGTGATTATTGCACTATTAACTCCTATGACCTCACCTTTAAAATTAAATAGCGGCCCACCACTATTTCCCGGATTGATCGCAGCGTCAGTCTGAAGATAATCGTCGTAAGATCCAAGCCCTAAAGACCTTCCCTTAGCACTTATAATCCCCACTGTTACTGTATGGCCAAACCCAAAGGGATTTCCAATAGCCAAAACCCAGTCTCCGATTTCAAGCATATCCGAATTACCAAATCTAACTGCCGGCAGTTTCGTTTTAGGCTTAATTTTAAGAAGAGCTAAGTCTGTCTTGGGATCCGTACCTATTATTTGTGCAACATAACTATCTCCATTCTGTAGTATCACTTTAATATCCGTAGCCCGCTCAACAACATGATTATTCGTGATAATGTATCCGTCCTCACTAAAAATAAACCCCGAGCCAAGCCCACTCCTTTTAAATCCTTTCTGAGGATTGTCTCCAAAAAACTTTTTAAAGAAATCATCGAACGGTACTTCTCCTCTTTCACCATATGGAGATTTAAAAGACTGACTTCCACCTTTAGAAACCCTTGCAGTGCTTATATTAACAACAGAGGGACTTAATTGTTTGACCAAAGGCGAGAGGGATTTAAATTCATTAGTCTGTGTATTGCCTTCGAGTTGTAGACCCAAAAAAAGCGCCGAAAATACTAAGGAAAAAAATAATAATCTTGCATTACGCATCATTATTTTAATACCTCCAAAGAAAATGATTTGAAGTTTATTAGTTTCAACCAGTTACTAAACTATTGTCTATATATTTCATAAAGGATACTAAGTAAACCCCAAATTACCAGAAAAATATCAATAAAATTATACCTGAGTAATTTTGCTCATGTAGTCAAAAATTTAGAAGTATTATACTAAGGGATAACTATAAAAACGTGGGTTCTATAATACTATATAGGCTCTTTAAGCATACTGTCCCAATAGCGAACATGGAGCTTATTTGAGTAGAAACGCATGAGAAAATCTCTCATAGAAGAGACTAATCGGCTGTCTGCAAAAGCAAATTTGCTCATCATCCGAGACTGATTTTGTATCTTATCAACGCGGGAGCGTCTTCTTGTAATATAGCTCTCAAAAGCTTGTTCTATATATTTTGAATCAGCTCTACAAAGCTCATCGACTAATACCGCAGCAGATTCCATCGCCATGGAGACACCGCCTCCAGCCGTGGGCAATATAGCATGTGCAGCGTCACCAACCAACACTACTCTGCCTTTATGCCATTTTTTCATTCTTAAATCGTTATAGTAACCGTGGAATATTTCATTGGGATCATTCAAGCCCTCTAATATTGCAGGCACTAGGCCGCCAAAATTCTTAAAATTTTCTTGAATTCTGTCGATTCTCGATTCAACCGGATCGGGCTCCTGGACATTGTCTCTTATACTTGTAAATACTGAGAGCCGGCCTTTCGTCGGCCATATTCCAAAAAATTTACCTGTGCCCCAATATTCGGCTATTTGTAGTGTTTTTGCAATATTAGGCTTAACCCAAAAACTCCAACCTGTCATACCACTATAAGATAAAGGCACATCTCCAAACACCAGATCGCGAGTTTTAGAACGCACTCCGTCACATCCTACAACAAGGTCATAAGTTTCTTCAGTCCCGTCACTAAAAGTTACATACACTTCGTCATTCGTTTGGTCAATTTTATCTACTGTGGTACTCATACGAATAGAATCCGGATCGACCGCTTCTTTAATCACATTAATTAAATCGGGCCTATATGTACTTAGCATCGGACCATATTTTTCTATGACATTCTGCACCGAATACGAATGCAGCATCTGTCCCCGCTCATCTGAGACATTATAAGTCGTAAACTGAAGTCCGACGTCAAGTAAGCTCCTGTAGACTCCAAGCCCTTTTAAAATGCGGCTCCCTGAGGGCCAGAGCACAATAACGTACCCTATAGTTCCATACTCAGGTATCTGTTCAACAAGGGTAGGTTTAAAACCCCTTTGCTGGAGTAATCCAGTAAGTGTAAGTCCTGCAATACCACCCCCAACTACTAGGATACGCATTTCAGGACCGTATCTTACCGGCAACCTATATTTGTCTGGATCTACTAAATTCAATCCCAACTCCTGACTTCGTTCTAATACAACACCAGTAATATATTCACAATTCTTAAAATTTCAAAGATTTTCTTCAATTTATTATACCAGAATAGGGGATATGATAAATATTAATAATTCTTTAATATTGAGGGACTTCCTTCCCGGTGTCACCGTAAATCTCAAGCTCAAGTCCGTCTGGATCGAGAAAGTGATAGGCATTGGGCTTCCCATCTTCTCCTACTTTTATTTCTACAAATTGGACCCCTCTGTCTTTTAGAATCCGGCTTGATTTCTCTAAATCATCGACCCCAAAAGCCACGTGATTTACTCCATCGACATATTCGCCTTTCTGCACTGTTCTATTCTTATTTTCACTAAGTGCAACGATGGCTTTAGATTTTGTTCCTAGAAAACTCTTTTTTTCTCCCCCTTTTGGACGACCGTCCAAAATTAACCTAAGTCCCAGAACTTCAGTATAAAATTCAATTGCCCGATCCATATCGCTTACGACTATGGCAATATGGTTTAAGTCCTTAATCATTTCATCTTTGCCGACTAACTTATCGAGCCATCCCATTGTATTCCTCAAACCTCTTTGATCTACTTTTAGTAAAAACTTTTAGTGTACTCTAACTCTCCTAATTAAAATCCACGCTACAACTGCTATTATTAAAACAATCAAAATCCCCATAACCCAATAGCTGTTTGTAATAGAATGAATCATATTGGGCCTTACTTCAATAAGTCTTTGAAAAGTAGCATATTCACCAATGATCGGCCCACTCTCTGAGTTTTCTACAGTAATAGATAGAGATAGTATAAGAGATCTGATACCGTCTCTTGCCGGGGTTACTAACCACTTCCACTTTAAGGGGGCATCTTTATTAATTTCTTTAACAAAAGTACTATTGTCGGATTTGGGATCTTCGTCTTGATCATTTTCTATATCTGGAGCTATATCAAAACCATTACCAGTAAGCTTCATACCTATTTTATTATCGAGCTTAATATCATTCAACCCTTCGGATAAAGCGTTTACATAAGAGTAAGAAACTTCCGCTTCTATTAGATATGATTCGCCCATTTTCATTTCTGATGGTGTGGTAAACACGATACCGTCAGGTGCGTGGGTCCTTACTTTCTTTTCAATCAATTTTGATAAATCAGGCGTTAGAGATACATTGGGCATCTTGTTATCCAGTTCCTGATATGGCTTAGTCTGAGAAATCGGATCTGTTGTCGAACCCTCTTCTTCAGGTTTTTCAGACGGTCTGAGGGTCGTCTGAGGTAATTCCTCGCTCTCTTGAGTTTGTACCTCTATCTTGGGCTCAGAAGGAATATCAATTATTAAATTAACCCTCCTGTTTTGCTGGAGGGCGTCATTTGTTTCCCCAGTGCCATATTTTTCAGTTCCACCTTTTCCTATTACTTTGATTTTATTAGAATCTATCCCAATATCGACTAAATAATCTTTTACCAACAGCGCCCTCTTTTCAGAAAGTTCTAAATTATAATCAGCTCGACCTGTTATGTCTGAGTATCCTTCAAGAGTAATAGTGAATTCTGGGGTAGCTTTTAAAGCATTCGCATTTCTCTTTATAACCCCTATACTCTCCTGGGTTATACTATTATCATCAGAATCAAAGAAGATAACTACCACATCTTGTGACTGTGCCCACAGAAAATCAGAAACGCTAAAGAAGAAGGAAAAACACAATAAGCAGAAAACACTGTAAGCTAATAATGAGAACAAGAAAAAACATCTGAATCTATCAATCAAGTTCAACAACTTACGCATCCGCGCCCTCTTTAATTTTATATTCGGTGAATCAGCAAAATGGACTGATCCATGCCATTTTCTCTTCATAAAATTTTGCATGTCACAAAAACAGGCAAAGGAGTTAATCATCTTTATATACGGTTTAAATATTAATACTAAAATCGAAATAGTGCGTATTTAGACAACTATTAATGCTATACTAAGTAGATTACACATTAATAGGGTTTTTGTTAATAAGATCAATGTCTAGAGCTAAACAACAAACGAAATATCAGTTTAAGATTAATGTTTATAATTCCATATCTTCATTAGATAAAGAACTGTACAACGATATTGTAGACCCTGAAAACCCTTTTCTGGAATATGAGTTCTTAGAGGCGTTAGAAAAATCAGACTGCGTAGGACCGCACACTACCTGGAATCCCCGTTATATTGTCCTTACTGATAACGATAAGATTATTGGAGCTATAACTTCTTACATTAAACTGGACTCCTACGGTGAATATATCTTTGATTGGGAATGGGCTAGGGCGTTTGAGAGCTCGGGACTCAGCTACTATCCGAAATTAGTTGTGGCAATTCCTTTTACTCCGGCTACAGGGACACGTATTCTTGTTCATTCGGATTATTCTTTTCAAGAGTGCGCTCAGACTATGGTCAAGCGTTTAATTCAACTCTCCGTCGAAGAAAAATGCTCTTCAGTCCACTTTCTCTATTTGACTGAAAATGAGCATATATTTCTTGAAAAGTATGGATTCTTAAGTAGAAAAACGCATCAGTACCACTGGAAAAACAGGAATTATAATAGCTTTGACGATTTTCTCTGTGATATGCGCTCGGGAAGAAAAAAACAAATCAGAAAAGAAAGAAAATCGCTTGTAGAAGCAGGGCTTCATATACAAACATTCGAAAAAGATGAAATCAAAGAAGAACATATGGACGCCATTTGGGAATTTTATTTGGATACTCATTCCAGGAAGTGGGGGAGCGCATACCTCAATAGAGAATTCTTTGATCTAATGTATCAGAACTTCAGGCATCGATTAGTCTTCGTAATGGCAAATGACGGAAACAATTGGGTAGGCGGCACATTTAATGTTGTAAAAAATAATAGGCTTTTCGGGCGATACTGGGGAACACTTTTCAACTATAAGAATCTCCATTTTGAATGTTGTTTCTACGGATTAATAGATTATTCTATTAAGAACGGGATAGATACTTTTGAAGCCGGTGCGCAAGGGGAGCATAAATTCTTAAGGGGCTTCGCAGCGGTACCGACTTTTAGTTCTCATTTAATTATGCATGAAGGAGCAAATAACGCGATCAGTGATCACTTAGTTCGGGAAAAGGAATATACGGATCATATTATAAAACAATATAACAGGCAATCACCATTAAAATATTTATACGGTAAGTAAAAGATAATGGAAGATAGAATAATAAAACCAGGCGATCTCGAAGGCGATCTCCTTACAGAAGAGAGGGTCAATTTAAAAAGACCCGACATGTACAGGGTTGTGCTCCTTAACGATGATTATACGCCCAGGGAATTTGTAGTCTGGATACTTATGCGAGTATTTTATAAAGGGGAGACAGAGTCTACCAGAATTATGCTGGATACTCACACGTCGGGGAAAAGCGCAATAGGTGTTTATACTTATGATGTTGCTACAACCAAGATTGCTCAAGTGGATAAGATAGCCAAGCAATATGAACACCCTTTAACCTGTATACTGGAAGTAGAAAGCGGTGGTGAGGAAGAATGACATTATCAAAAGAACTTGAAGATACACTTAAAAGATCATATGAGCAGGCTAAGGTAAGAAGGCATGAATTTATGACCTTGGAGCACATACTGTTTGAATTAACTTATGATCCCGACGCATCGGACGTCTTAATTGGCTGTGGTGTGGATCTTGATAGGCTTAGGGATTCTATTGATAACTTTATGAACGAAAATATGCCCCCGATTGACTCCGAGTATCTGCCGGATCCCCAATATTCCGCAGGGAGCCAGTTTGTGCTAAGACTTGCCGCTATGCATGCGGAGTCAGTTGAAAAACCAGAGATTAACGGTAGCAATATTCTGATTTCAATGTTCAGAATAGATGAATCCCATGCCGTTTACCTTTTAAATGAGCAAGGAGTCAACCGTTATGACTTGGTCCGCTATGTTTCACATGGAGGTAAACAGTACATAGGTCAGGACAAACCGACCAGCATTGCCAAGACAGACGTTGAAACCACGCAACAGACGAAAGACCCGCTTTCTGAATACTGTACCAACTTAGTTCAAAAAGCGAATGACGGAAAATTAGATCCTTTGATTGGCAGAGAATCCGAGATTGACCGCACAATTCACATACTGGCCAGAAGGCGTAAAAATAACCCTATATTCGTCGGAGATGCAGGGGTTGGGAAAACAGCAATTGCCGAAGGACTTGCTTTAAGAATTGCCGAAAAGAAAGTCCCCGCAGCTTTAGAAGAGACCAATATATACGCTTTGGATATAGGCTCCTTAACAGCCGGCACCCGTTACAGAGGTGACTTTGAAGAAAGATTAAAAGCAATAATAGATTCAGTAAAAGGCGACCAAAAAAAGGTTCTATTTATCGATGAAATCCATACTATAATAGGTGCCGGAGCAGTATCCGGAGGCACATTGGATGCGTCTAACATGTTAAAGCCGGCTCTGGCCAATGGAGAGATCCGCTGTATTGGAACAACAACTTCGAAAGAGTATAGAAGCGTTTTTGAAAAAGACCATGCGCTTGCCAGAAGATTCCAAAAAATCGACGTCTACGAACCGAGCCAAGAAGAGTGCCTTAAAATTCTTCAGGGTCTAAAAAAGTACTATGAGGAATTTCACGGTGTAAGATATTCAACTCCATCTTTGAAAGCGGCGGTTGATCTTTCTGCAAAATATATAAACGACCGCAGACTGCCTGATAAAGCAATCGATCTCATTGATGAAGCGGGTGCGGACGTCAAATTAAGAAAGCCTGATTCAAATACTAAACAAGTAACCGTTAAGGATATCGAAGCCCTGGTTTCTAAAATAGCCAAGATACCGACCCGTACTGTTAAAGTTGACGATAGGAATAGACTGATGACTCTCTCGGGTGATCTTAAGAAAGTCATTTTTGGTCAGGATGAGGCCGTTGATGAACTAGTAACAGCAATCCAAATGTCCCGCTCTGGACTGAGTGAGCCCAATAGGCCTGTAGGTAATTTTATGTTTGCTGGTCCTACAGGTGTAGGGAAAACTGAAATGGCCAAACAACTGGCTGAAGCTTTAGGAATTGAGTTTATTCGCTTTGATATGAGCGAATATATGGAAAAACACACGGTATCACGTTTAATAGGATCACCTCCCGGATATGTAGGATATGATGAGGGCGGGCAGTTAACAGAGGCAGTGCATCAAAATCCGCATGCAGTGCTTTTACTGGATGAAATCGAAAAAGCACACGAGGATATATATAACGTCCTTCTTCAGGTTATGGATCACGCAACCTTAACGGATTCAAGCGGAAGGAAGATCGATTTTAGGCAGATAGTTCTCATCCTAACTACAAACACTGGGTCAAGAGAGAGTAATCAGAGAAGTGTAGGATTTGGCAAAGAGGAATTTGAGGATAAAAGCGCACAAGCCATTGAGCGCTACTTTAGCCCCGAATTCAGAAACCGTCTAACTGCTACATTACACTTCAACTCACTAAGTAAAGAAGTGGTGGAAAAGATAGTAGATAAAATGATAGGTCAGCTGGCTGATAGACTAAAGGCTAAAAAAGTTATAATCGAACTTACTCCTCAGGCACGTAAATTTATAGCTAAGAAAGGCTATGATAAACAACTTGGAGCAAGACCCATCCAAAGGCTTATAGAAGAAGAAATCACAAAAAAACTATCACAAGAAATATTGTTTGGCGATCTCTCGTCAGGCAGTGGGAATGTAAAAATAGTAGTTAAAGATGGTGAGCTCGGGTTTGAGCTTATTGATAACTAATACTCAAAAGATGGTAAACATCATGTCCAACATATACCAATCTTTAATAAATCAAAAGTTATTTTTCATTTTGTTGTTAATACTATTGGCACAATTCCCAATTAATCCTATATCTTTTCTCCAAACTTCTGAGATAGCCCAAGCCCGTAGCAAGTCCAGCGGGAATGAGGCAAAGAGGGAAATCCAGACAGGATTAGACTTAAAGGGAAGAACTAAGACCGAAGTACTCAAACTTATTGGCCCGCCCTGGACAAAGGATATGACTCCGGTAAAAGCGAGATATAATGAAAAATGGACTTATAGCTGCGAGGATAAAAGGGGAGCAACTTATAACTGCGTTTTTATCTATTTTGTGACAGACCATGTTAAGAAAGTGGAAATCTTTTAAAACTCTTGATACTAATTCAAGAATAACTCAGTATGTATAATAAAAATTGTGAATACGGATGAGAACAATGAAAAAATGTCCAAAATGCGGCACTGATTTAAAACTTAAGGTAATTGGGTCAATCGAAATAGACGAATGTGAATCATGTAAAGGTATCTGGCTTGATAAAGGAGAACTTCGAGAAGCTAAAGACCTAGCTGACCCTAACCTTAACTGGCTGGATTTTGAAATTTGGAAACACCCTGAGAAATTCAATTCAAAGCAAAGCGATATTCAATGCCCTACTTGTAACATTCCTACGGTTGGAATTGAGTATGGGCATACAGGGGTCAATATCGATTATTGTAAAAACTGCCACGGGGTATGGCTTGATAAAGACGAGCTGCCAAACATTATTGAAGCGCTTGAGCATGAGATAACCGAAAAGACTTTCTCTGAATATGTGCACGAAAGTATAGAGGAAGCAAAAAAATTAGTAACCGGCCCCGAATCCTTTATGTCAGAGTGGAAAGACCTTTCCTCCGTTTTTAAATTAATGCAATACAGACTATACGTTGAAAAGCCCAAATTGGTCGAAACACTTCTAGATCTCAACACCCTAAATCCATTTAAATAAGACAATTGGACTACAGAAGTCCGTCTAAAATCTCCGACATTCGAGAATTTCTTACCTCTCCACTTTTGTCGTGAACAACTTTCCCTTCTTTACTAAATATCGTAATGTGTGGAATATAGTTTTTATAATGACTCTTTAATAAAGAACTCTGCTCGCTAGATCTTGATGAATCCAGATCAATAATTATAAAATCGACTCTTCCATTATATTTTTCATACAATTCAACCGTTCTTCTAGCCTGTCGTTTCGAGTTATAACACTCTCTGTGGTAGAAGATCACATATGTGGGCTTGCCCTTGTTAATAGTGCCGTCCGACATATTCTTGCCGGTAATCAGAGGCCCGTCATTAGAATCACTGGAGTAATTTAGGTTAGGATTTAATTTCAGGTCCGTGGCTGCAAAAACCCCGGTACCAAAAGCAGAAATTGTAAAAATGATTAAAACTACTGCGAAAATTGACCTATAGAATCTAAGTATCACTTAGCTTCTCTCCTTTAAATATCATGCATTTATTAATAATATACGATTTCTAGTAAAATACGGTTTTATAATAAATGGAAACTTCTAACTATTGGTTGAGTGGTATAAGTTAACATTTTGGTTTAACGGTGGAAATAAACATATTAATAAAAATTACACTGTCTCTATGTTATTCTATTTTAGCCTGTATATAATTTCATATCTGAATATTTACGATTACACAAAATGAGGAAGGTAACACAAAT